>JAQVDY010000005.1 GCA_028698215.1 Actinomycetota bacterium
AAAAGAGCGGCAGTGGTTGACTTAGTACGGCGGTAAAGATAAAATAGTTAACATAAAAATATTTGTAAATAGTTAAATTATATTGCTTGATTTAGGATTTACTGGACACAGTAATTATTAATTTTAGTTTAGATAAATTTTATAAGTATAGGAAAGCATGAGGGTATCTAATAAACAATTGAAAGGGGTTTTTTTAATAAAATTGAATACCTAGTCTCCTTGATATCCGGGAGGTGTAAATACTTATAAAATAACAAATTAGTTAATATTAATTTATAAAGTCAAGCAATATGCTTGGCTTTTTTGTATTAGAGAGAGGATGGTAGAAGTGTTAGAATTATTAAGGTATGGTGCCATAGGGCTGGCGATCCTTGTTATTGGATTTTTAATCGGATTTTTTTACCGGAAATATATTATTGATTCCAGGCTTAATTCTGCAGAACAGAAGGCAAGAAGCATTTTGGGAGATGCTGAAAAAGAAGCTCAAACATTAAAGAAAGAAGCATTGCTGGAAGGCAAGGAAGAGATACAAAACCTCAAGCTTCAGGCAGACCAGGAAATAAAAAGCCAGAGAATTGAAATGCAGAAAATGGAAAACCGCCTTATATCCAGGGAAGAGACTATTGAAAAAAAGGCCCATTATTTGGAAAAGAAAGAGTACGGCCTGGGTTCCAGGGAAAAGGAGCTGGAGCAAAAGAATCAACAGCTGGAGGAAATACTAAAAAAAGAATTGTTAAGGCTGGAGGCTATTGCGGAGCTTACCAAGGATGAAGCCAAAGCGGTGCTGATGAAAAAAATGGAGGAAAAAGCCAAATACGAGGCTTCTAAGGAAATCAGGAAAATAGAAAACAGGCTCAAAGAGGATGCGGATAAAATGGCCAAAAAAATAATCTCTCAGGCCATTCAGAGATGTGCAATAGATCATGTTTCCGAATCCACGGTAAGCGTGGTGAACCTTCCTAATGATGAAATGAAGGGAAGGATAATAGGCAGGGAAGGAAGAAACATAAGAGTATTTGAAAACCTAACCGGTATAAATATCATAGTTGATGACACCCCGGAAGCAGTAATCCTTTCCTCCTTTGATCCCGTTAGGAGAGAAATAGCCAGGGTTACCCTGGAAAACCTGATAGTAGATGGCAGGATCCACCCTGCCCGTATAGAAGAGATGTATGAAAAAGCTTCAAAATTGATAAATAATGAGATTAAGCTGGAGGGGGAGCAGGCAGTATTTGATACCGGTATATCTGAACTCAATCCCGGTATTATCAAGGTTTTGGGCAGGTTAAAATACAGAACCAGCTATGGCCAGAATGTGTTGATGCATTCCAAGGAAGTGGCCTATATTTCAGGCATAATAGCGGGGGAGCTGGGTTATAATATTAAGAAGGCCAAGAGGGCAGGGCTGCTGCATGATATCGGTAAAGCCCTTACTCACGATATTGAAGGTTCCCATGCCAAAATAGGGGCAGAACTGGCCAGAAGGCTGCATGAAGATGAAGAGATATGCCACTCTATAGAGGCCCATCATAATGAAATTGAAGCCAGCAGTATGCTGGACGTAATTGTCCAGGCAGCAGATTCCATATCCGGAGGCAGGCCTGGAGCCAGAAGGGAAACCCTGGAAAGCTATATCAAGCGGCTGGAAACCTTGGAAAACATTGCTACTGAATTTAATGGTATAGAAAAAGCTTATGCCATACAGGCCGGAAGGGAAATCAGGGTTATAGTTAAACCTGAAGATGTTGATGAGGACATGTCTTTGGTCCTGGCCAGGGATATTGCCAGGAAAATTGAAAATGATATGGATTATCCCGGGCAGATAAAGGTTACGGTTATAAGGGAGAGCAGAGCTGTAGATTATGCAAAATAATCCTGACATTAAGAAGTTTTTGGCCGAACTCAATATGTCAGATGTGCTTAATGTAGAAGAAGATTTGGGTAATGGCTTTGTCAGGCTAAAAATATCGGAGGCAGAGAGAAGGCAGGCTCTTCAGGATATAAATTGTGTGGAAGACATAATAGTGGAACTGCTCCGAAACAGTAGGGACGCACAGGCCAAAAACATCTTTATAGCTACTAAAAAATTGGGAGATTCCCAACGGGTTATTCATTTTATAGATGATGGAACAGGTATACCCGAAAAGTTTCAAAAAATAATTTTTGAGTCCAGGGTTACTTCCAAGCTGGATAACGCCAAAAAGGATGCCTATGGGTTTCATGGGCGGGGCATGGCCCTTTTTTCCATTAAGCTAAATGTGGAAGATATCAGTATCACCTATTCTGAACACCAGAGGGGTACCTGTTTTTATGTTATGGTAGATTTAAATGATCTTCCTGAAAAAAAAGACCAATCCATTATGCCCCAGATAACAGAAACCGAAGAAGGCCTTACTGTTATGGGGGGAGTCAATAATATTATAAAGGCCATCATGGAGTTCCAGCTCCAAAACCCGGAAATAACCATTTATTACGGTACCTCTACCCAAATCCTGGCTACCATGAGGAGCAGGGAAAGCCAGTATCCAAAATGGGCAGAGTGGGCTGAACTGTGTAACTTCCTGCAGTCTAATACTGTTAAAATACACGAAATCCCTTTATTGGCTGACAGCTACAATGTACTGGAAGAAATTAGCAGCAGGATTTTTGGCATGGATATATCCCAGAGAAGCATTCAAAGGGTAATCTATGGGGAAATACCGCCTTTGGAGCCTGTTAAAAATAATTATAGGGGACCTGTTCTGGAAGATAAGGAAAAAAAAGAAAGAAATTTAAAACTGTATGATGAAATAGGACTGGTAAATAGGTTTAAACCTGAAGAAATAAAAGGTATAATTAAATCAGTAGCCAAAAAAATAGACAGCATGGGAAATAAATATTTCCTGTCAGTACAAAATGTAGAATACAAAAAGAAAAATAATAGGTTAAACATAGATATAGAATTGAAGCAAAAAGATTGAAATTAAGGTAACAGCATGAAACTTCTGAAGGTTTCTTCAAACTCTAAACCTAATTCAGTGGCCGGGGCTATTGCCGGAGTAATTAGAAGTGAGGGCCAAGTACAGATACAAACCATAGGGGCTGGTGCTTTAAACCAGACTATCAAGGGCATAGCTATTGCCCGCGGTTTTATTGCTCCCACTGGACAGGATTTGGTTTGTATTCCCTTTTTTAAGGATATAGAGGTAAACGGCGAGATAAAGACGGCCATTGTGATTACGGTAGAGCCCAGGTAACCTGTTTTCTTTCCTAAAAAATTACCAACCATGAAAGCATTTATTAAAACATTTGGATGCCAGATGAATGAGTATGACTCGGAGAGGATTGCTTTTTACCTAAGCAGCCAGGGTTATGAGCCAACCAATCAAATTGAAAAAGCAGATATCATCATATTTAATACCTGTGCGGTAAGGGAAAAGGCTAAAAACAAACTCTATGGGCATCTGGGCAACCTAAAAACTTTAAAAAAAGATAACCCCCGGTTAATAATAGGGGTGGGGGGCTGCACTGCCCAGAGCCTGAAGGGCCAAATAATAGAAGATTTCCCATTTGTGGACATAGTATTTGGCACCCTTAATATCTCGGAGCTGCCCCGCCTTATACAGGAAAGCAGCATCACCGGCCAAAGTCTATGCAGTGCCCCTGAAGACGGTTTTGATTATCAGCTGGATCAGGCCCAAAGAGTTTGCTCTTTTAAAGCTTACCTGCCCATAATTACCGGATGCAATAATTTTTGCTCCTACTGCATAGTGCCATTGGTAAGGGGTAGGGAAAAATCCTTGGACCCGGACTTAATTGTAAAAAAGGCCAGGCAGCTGGTATCGGATGGGGTACAGGAAATTACCTTGCTGGGGCAGAATGTAAACTCTTACGGGAATGATCTTGCCATGGGTATAGATTTTGCCCAGCTGCTTAAAAAAGTCAGCGATACCGGTATCCCCAGGATAAGGTTCATGACTTCACATCCTAAAGATTTTAGTTTTGAAGCCGTAGAAGCTATTGCTCAAAGGGAAAACATATTAAACCATATACATCTGCCACTGCAGTCTGGCTCCGATGCTGTTTTAAGCAGAATGAACCGAAAATATGATACCGCAAGGTATATGGATATAGTGGAAAACATAAGGAAAAAAATAAAAGACTATTCGCTTACCACCGATATAAT
Source organism: Actinomycetota bacterium (assembly GCA_028698215.1). Taxonomy (NCBI): domain Bacteria; kingdom Bacillati; phylum Actinomycetota; species Actinomycetota bacterium. The sequence goes on from JAQVDY010000005.1 coordinate 4,166, forward strand.
TGTAGGTTTTCCGGGTGAGACCCGTGATGATTTTGATAAGACCTTGGATATGATCCAAAAGGTAAGGTTTAAAAGGGCTTTTACCTTTATTTATTCTGCCCGGAAGGGAACCAGGGCAGCCCTGCTTGAGGATAATATAGAGCTGCAGCAGAAAAAAAAGTGGTTTTATGAACTGGTAGAGGTTCAAAATAAAATAAGTTATGAGGAAAATTTAAAAATGGAAGGCAAGCGGTATAAGGGTTTGGTAGAAGGCAAGAGCCCCAAAGGCCAGGACCTGCTGCAGGCCCGGCTGGATGATAACACTATAGTGCTTCTGGAAGGAAAAGAAGACCTAATAGGAAAGCTGGTAGTGGTGGATATTATGGAAGCTAAGAATTTTTATCTAAAGGGAAAGCTAAATAGTATATGCAGCAGTTAGAAGCCAGGGCGGAAGCCTTAAGAGAAAAATTGGTATCCCAAAAGTCGGTATTGATTATATGCGGCCCTACCGGGGTAGGAAAAAGCAAATTGGCGGCAGATTGGGCGCAGAGATGGAAAACCGGTATTATATCAGTGGACTCCATGCAGGTATACCAGGGGATGACCATTGGTACGGATAAGCAGTACAGTCCTCATTTTAAGCTGTATATGGTAGATCTTTTTACGCCAGACCATTATATTACCGCAGTAAGGTTCAGGCAAATCTGCAGGCCGCTAATAGAACAAAATTTTTTAGATAGGGGCAAAATCCCTATTTTAGCTGGCGGTTCCGGGTTGTACATAAGGGCAGTAACAGACAGATTGAAATTTGCCCCTCCCCAGGATAGAGATATCAGGCATAATCTAGGGGAAAAAATAAAGGAGGAGGGAATAGGAAAATATTACCAGCTGCTTCAGAAGGTAGACCGGCCCTACAGCCTTAAAATTAGCGCCAATGATGAAAGGAGGATCATAAGGGGACTGGAAGTATATTATATAAGCGGAAAGCCTTTTTCTTCATATCAGGATGACTGGGAAGAGAGGGACTCTGACTATAACAGTATATTTATCGGTTTGAATAAAGATAGGAAGCTGCTTTATGCAGATATTGAATCCAGGGTGGACCTTATGTTTGAAAAAGGATTAGTCGATGAAGTAAACAAGCTGTTAGAGCAGGGTTTTGAGCATAGTTTTCCTTTAAAACAGGCGGTAGGATACCGGGAAGTAATTAAATATATCAAAGGGCAAATAGATTTGGAGCAATGCCGCAAGCTGGTTAAGCAAAATACCAGAAGACTGGCTAAAAAACAGCTTACCTGGTTCAGTAAAGACCCCAGGATTAATTGGATAAGAGTAGATAATTATGATAATATTTTGTCTTTAAACCATGATTTTTTAAAAATTATCGAAGAGAGGCTTGATGGCTGATTTACATTTTTCCAAATTAAATGGCCAGGGCAATGACTTTATTCTATTGGACGGAGTAAACCAGGAGATCAATTTGACCCCTAAGCAGGTAGCCTTTATTTGTGACCGGCATTTTGGAGTGGGGGCCGATGGGATTATAATAGCCCGGAAATCCAATAAATATGATTTTAAGATGGATTACTTTAACGCTGATGGTTCAGTAGCAGAAATGTGCGGCAATGGGATCAGGTGCATGGCCAGGTTTCTATGGGATAGGGGAATCACCAGGGAGGATAAAATGGATATTGAGACCTTGGCCGGTAAGAAATCTATAAAAATAGAGTTGCAGGGAGGGCAGCCGGGAAATATTGAGGTTAATATGGGACAGCCTTTATTCGGGCCGGAACAAATTCCGGCCAACTTAAAAGGGGAAGATGAAGTATTTGGCCATAAGATTCTAGCTGCAGGCCAAACCTTTACAGTAAATTTGGTCTCCATGGGTAATCCCCACTGTGTAATTTTTGTTGATTCCAGCCAGGGTTTAAAGAAAATAGATTTAGGTAAGTGGGGCCCAGTATTGGAAGAACACCCCTTGTTTCCTAACAAAATTAATGTGGAGTTTGTTTATGTGCAGAATAAGGAAAGCTTGGATATGAGGGTATGGGAGAGGGGAGTAGGGCAGACCTTGGCCTGTGGGACAGGAGCCTGCGCTTCAGCAGTAGCTGCGGTTAAGCTGGGTAAAATCAAGCCGGGCATAGTCGTAGTAAACCTTCCAGGAGGAACTGTTTGCGTAAATTGGCCAGGCACAGGACCGGTTTATTTAAAAGGTACTGCCAATTATGTATTTGACGGAACGCTTTTCAATATATAGGAAAGGATAGTGGACATGGACATCATAGAATCAGACAGGCTTAAAAATTTGCCGCCTTATCTTTTTGCAGAAATAGACCAGGTTATTAAACAAAAAAAACAGCAGGGGCAAGATGTAATCAGCCTGGGCATAGGTGATCCTGACATGCCTACTGCAGATAAAATAATTGAAGCCCTCTATAAAGGGGCTAATGATCCTAAAAACCATCAGTACCCCTCCAGTTACGGAATGCCTGAATTTAACCAGGCAGTGGCCCGTTTTTACAAGAGTAGATTCCAGGTTGACCTGGAAAGCGCCCAGGTTCTGCCCCTGTGGGGTTCCAAGGAGGGAATTGCCAATATAGCTTATACTTTTATAAACCCTGGGGATTACTCTATTATTCCTGATCCAGGATACCTGGTTTATAAAATTGGCACTATGTTTGCGGGAGGTATATCTTATTCAGTACCACTAATGGAAAAGAATAATTTTTTAATGGATTTAGATAGCATAGATCCTAAAATTGCTAAAAAGGCTAAGATTATGTACTTAAATTACCCCAATAATCCGACATCGGCGGCGGCCAGCCTTCCTTTTTTTGAAAAAGTGGTAGAGTTTGCCAAAGAATATAATATTATAGTATGCCACGATAATGCTTATTCTGATATCTTTGCCCATCCAGGCCAGCAGCCGGTGAGCCTGTTAAATGTTAAGGGTGCCATGGAGGTAGGGGTAGAATTTAATTCCTTGTCCAAGACATTTAATATGACCGGGTGGAGAATTGCCTATGCGGTAGGAAATAAGCAAATTATCAGCAGCCTGGGTAAATATAAAACTAATGTAGACTCAGGTATATTTAATGCAGTACAGCTGGCAGCCATAGAAGCTTTGGATAATTACCAGGAACTGATAGCTGGAAATAATTATGTCTATAATTTAAGAAGAAAAAAGGTAAAGGCTATTTTAGACAATATAGGTATAGAATATTATGATTCAGATTATACTATCTATATCTGGTCAAAAGTACCTTCTGGATTTACTTCTAAATCCTTTGCTAAAATGTTATTGGATAAAGCTAATGTAGTGGTTACTCCCGGGAGTGCTTTTGGGCCTAGCGGTGAAGGTTATTTCAGGATTTCACTAACTATTGATGATGCTCGGCTGGAGGAGGCACTGGACAGGATTAACAGTGTTTTATAAAGGTGATATATATTGATGAATCTGTCAGGTAAACCTGAAAGTAAATTTTTGGAAATTATTAAAGATACCAGGGAAAAAGCATTACTGGTATTAATAAAGAACAGAGATAACCGTTTCAGTTTTGATGAAAATGTCAAGGAGCTTCAGAATCTGGCAGCCAGTGCCGGTGCGGATGTAGAAGAAACAGTAATACATTCCCAGGAGGAACCTAACCCTAAATACTATATAAGTACAGGAAAACTGGAACAAATCAAGCAATTAGTAGAACATAAGGATGTAGGCCTGGTTATTATTGATGAAGAAATAACCCCTACCCAACAGAGAAACCTCCAGGACAAGCTCAGGGTAAAAATAATAGACAGGACTGCCCTTATACTGGATATTTTTGCCCAGAGGGCCCATAGTAGGGAAGGTAAGCTGCAAGTGGAACTAGCCCAGCTTAATTATCTCCTGCCCCGGTTGCGGGGACGAGGCTTAGAGCTTTCCCGGCTGGGTGGAGGTATAGGCACCAGGGGACCTGGTGAAACCAAGCTGGAAGTTGACCGGAGGACTATCCGGAAGAGAATAAGCCAGCTGGAGAAAAAAATAAATCAAATAAGCACTCAGAGAAACACCCAGAGAAAAAGAAGGAAAATTAGCCATACTGCCCAGGTAGCTTTAGTAGGTTACACCAATAGTGGTAAGTCTACTTTATTAAATCAATTAACTAAATCTAATGTAGAAGCTAAAAATATGCTTTTTTCTACTCTGGATTCTACAGTAAGAAAACTTAAAACGGGGCATGGTAGTGAGATTCTGTTATCGGATACTGTGGGGTTTATTGAGAAACTGCCTCATCAGCTTATTGCTTCCTTTAAATCTACCTTAGAGGAAGTTAAACAATCAGATATGCTGCTTATGGTTATAGATACCAGTAATTCTAATTTTGACCAGCATATGGACAGTGTAAAATCCGTATTAAAGGAAATCGGAGCTCACCATAAACCCATATTGAGTGTATTTAACAAGATAGACAAAGTAGATGGGGAAGCAATTAAGAAAATTAAGCTAAAATATCCAGGGTCCATTTTTATATCTGCTTTGACTGGCCAGGGCCTCGATATGCTGATAGAAAAGGTTGAAAGCAGCCTTGCCACTGATTATATTACCTTAACCGTAAAAATACCCTATAGTGAAAATAAGCTTATATCCAAGGTATTTGATCATTGCCAGGTACTGGATAAGAAATATCTGGAAGATAGTGTTTTGCTTACTTTGAGTGCAGATACTCAATTCTATTCCCAGCTTTCAGATTATATATATAAGGGGAGCCTAAGCCAGTATTAAAAATACTTTCTAACCACACCAATTACTTTACCAATTATAGACACATTTTTAGTTATAATGGGTTGCATATGGTCGTTTTCGGGCATTAGCTTTATGTTTTTGCTGGTTTTAAAATATCTTTTAACTGTAGATTCATCTTCCATTAAAGCTACTACTATTTCTCCATTGATAGCTGTGTCTTGCTTTCTAACAATAATATAGTCCCTATCTAATATGCCAGCATTAACCATACTGTCACCTCTAACCCTAAGCAGAAAAACAGGATTATTACCTTTTACAAAATCTTGGCAAAGGGGAAAATAATCTTCAATGTTTTCTTCAGCTAAAATAGGGGTACCTGCAGCAACAGTTCCCACCAATGGAACCATAACGCTCTGGTTTATACTGGAATCTACTGCAGGATTGATCAAATGGTTGGCTTTGGATAAAATTTCAATGGCTCTAGGCTTGCTGGGGTCTCTTTTAATGTATCCCATCTTTTCCAGCTTCTTTAAATGTGAATAAACAGTGGCAGAAGAACTTAAACCTACAGATTTGGCTATTTCCCTTACAGTAGGCGGGTAACCGTTAGATTTTAATGAAGATAAAATAAATTCCAAAATCAGGGTTTGCTTATCACTAATTTCTATATTTTTTCGCATTAGGTCTAGTTCTAAGTATTAATTGTTTTGATTATAGCAGAAAAGCGAACCCATAGCAAACATAGGTTCGCTTTTCTGTAGTTAATTAATCGTCTTCCTTGCTTATCCAAGTCATCATTTTTCGTAATTTTTTGCCCACCACTTCTACCGGATGGTTTTCTTCTATTTTTTTAATGGCATGATAGACAGGCCTGCCTGCCCTATTTTCAAGTATCCAGTCTTTAGCAAATTGCCCGCTTTGGATGTCTTTAAGTATCTGTTTCATATTTTCCCGAGTTTGCTCAGTAATAACTTTTTTGCCTATCATCATGTCACCATATTCAGCAGTATCACTGATGGAGTCCCTCATTCTGGATATTCCCCCTTCATAAATTAAGTCTACTATCAGTTTTAATTCGCTTAAAACCTCAAAATAGGCTATCTCCGGCTGGTAACCGGCTTCTACCAGGGTATCGAATCCAGCCCTTATAAGTTCGGTTGTTCCCCCGCAAAGAACAGCCTGTTCTCCAAACAGGTCAGTTTCAGTTTCTTCCTTAAAGGTAGTGGTGATAATTCCAACCCTTCCTGCCCCTATAGCCTTGGCATAAGCCAGGGCGTATTGTTTGGCCTGGCCGGAATAATCCTGGTATACAGCAATAATAGAAGGCACTCCGCTGTTTTCAGCAAACATCCTTCTAACTATATGGCCAGGGCCTTTGGGAGCTATCATGATTACATCTACGTCCTGTGGTGGTAATATCTGGTTATAATGGATGTTAAAACCATGGGCAAAACATAATATATTGCCCGGCTCCAAATTGGGCTTTATGTCATTATAGAAGATATCTGGCTGCAGCTGGTCGGGAAGAAGGATCATAACCACATCTGCCTGTTTTGCTGCCTGGGCAGCTGAATATACGTCAAATCCCTTTTCCTTTGCTTTCTGGGCAGGGCTGCTGTCTTCCAATTCGCCTATAATGACTTTCATCCCGCTGTCCCTTAAATTTTGGGCATGCGCATGCCCCTGGCTTCCGTAGCCAATAATAGCAAAGGTTTTTTCATTGAGTATCGCGCTGTCAATGTCCCGATCGTAAAATATCTCGACCATAACTCCTCCTAGAAATATTATTTTATATTCATTTTAAAGTAATTAAGAGAAAACTTAAACCTAAATGGGATAAAAAACAAAAATTTTATTGACACAAACGTATGTTCGCCTTATTATTAAATACAAACATATGTTCGTATGGAGGTAAAAATGAAGGTTTTAAATATTTTTAAGGGAACTTTGCTTCTACTGGCATTACTGGTAACTGCCATGTTTACTTTTACTGCTATTTATTTCAACATTAATAAAGTTACAGGGGTAAATGTTTCCAAGTACATCCAAATAGCGGTAGATAAGCCTGCAAAAGTTGAAGAAATTGCAGCCAGTTATTCTGATCCTGCTGCTAAACATAAGTTTATAAATGAAACCATGAGGGTCAATTCTATAAATTCAAATGGCTATATAAGCAACCGTACCATAATAGTGCCTGTATTTGAGTAAGGGTTTTAGTCAAAAAATTACAAAAAATAATAGAACACACCATATAATCTTAGCCAACCCATATTATTCACTACCTTTTGGGTAGCATCCAAACTTTTCAAATGGAATAAAAAACGAAGTAATCAATTGTCAATTTGTTAACAAACAGTATAAAATACTAAATAACTGTAAGTTATTTAGTATTTTGCTATTAAGAAACCCTATGTCTGGTTGTTAAAGATAGCTTTAATATGAAACTGGCAAAATTAGCCAAATAGGGTAGAGGGGAGGCAAGGGCAGGTATTAATGCCAAGAGGGTGTAATTTTGGATACCCTTATAATTTTATTTATTTTAATAATCCCTGTTCAGCATAATAGGTTATTAGATTATTAATTACTAACTAATTAATGGAGAAAGGTTAGTTATGGAAAATAAGATTAAGATAATAGAAAAAGCGCTTGAAGCTGGAAATGGTATTCTCAGGCTGAATCCAGCATGGGTAGCCAGGAATTTTTTGCCGCCTGGCAAAAGGTTGGGGCTGGCGGAAGATGCATATGATAAAGGCCAGAGAGGATGGATTACTGAAAGATGGCTGGCATCAACCACCAAAGCTGATAATGCAATTGGTCCGGAGGATGAAGGGTTAAGCTACCTGAATATTGAGGGAGCCAGCATTACATTAAAAGAGGCTATAGACCTGCTAGGTACCATAATTATGGGTAAAGAATATTCCCGCAGCCATAACGGGTTGGGAAGGTTGCCCAAAATTTATGATTTTGGAGACAGGATTCCTTATCACATACACCAGATGCAGAAAGATGCGGTAAAAGTTGGCAGGAAATCTAAAGATGAAGCCTATTATTTTCCAGAAGGAGTAGATGTCGGCCCTCACCCCGAAACCTTTTTTGGAGTCCACCCTTATATATATGACCAGAAAAAATTTGATATTCTTCTCCCTTACCTGGAAGATTGGAATAGCGACCTGATTTTAAAGCATTCCAGGGCCTACCAGAATACTCCAGGGGAAGGCTTTATTTTACCCAGCGGAATCCTACATGCCCCTGGTACGGCAGTCACTATTGAGCTGCAGGAGGATTCAGATGTGTTTTCAATGCTCCAGGCTCTAGCTGGAGGTAAAATAATATCTAAGGAGCTGTTGTATAAAGATATAAGCAAGCAAGATCGGGAAAAATATAAAGAGAGGGCTGTTCTGGACCAAATAAACTGGAAGGATTCTGCAGATCCCTATTTTTATGAAAACTATCACTTAGAGCCGCAATTAATAGAAGAGCAGGAAGGAGGCCGAGAATACTGGATTTATTATGGTACCAATAAATTTAGCGGCAAGAAACTGGTTGTAGAACCGGGAGGTGAATTTACCAGTAAAGATAATGGAGTTTATAATATAGTTGCCTGGAAAGGTAAAGGAATTTATGGGGGGAATGTAATTGAAGCCGGCAATTTCGGCCTGGATGAGTTAATGGTAACCCATGACTGTGCCCTAAAACCTTTAATTATTAAGAATACGGGTAATGATGAATTAATTATATTTAAGTTCTTTGGACCCGATATAAATAAAGACCTACCTCAGCTAAAAAAATATAAACCTTAAATGTTAGGACTTAGCTAAAAGATAAACATGCTATAAAAGGTTAATAACATAGTTTAAGGTTAAACATTTAAGTAAAACTTTATAGTTATGTCTTTATAATTAATGTTTAATTTAAAGCTTAAAATATGTAATTAATACCGAAATTAGTATATTTTAATTACTTAAAACCAGGATAGAAAGGATTTCTATATAATGGTAACTATTAATGTAAAATCAATTGATAAAAACGCTAAGTTTCCCACTTACGCTCATCCCGGGGATGCTGGAATGGATCTGTACAGCAGGGTAATGATAACTTTAAAACCCATGGAAAGAAAGAAAATTCCTACCGGTATACAGGTGGCTATACCTGAAGGTTATGCCGGATTTGTGCAACCTAAATCTGGATTGGCCATTGATAATGGAATAGCGCTGGTAAACAGTCCAGGGCTAATTGATTCAGGGTTTAGGGGTGAAATATGTGCAATCTTAATTAATTTAGACCAGAAACAGGATTTTATTATAAATAAAGGCGATAAAATATGCCAGTTGGTTATACAAAAAGTAGAGAAAGCTGAAATTAAGACAGTTAGCCAACTGGATAATACCAGTAGGGGGAAGGGAGGGTTTGGCAGCACTGGAAGATTCTAATTTAGTAATACCAAACCCAAACAGGACATTGCTTATACAAAAAGATTAATTCATTTCACCTTCAAGCGCATAAAAATTTAAAGCACATTATTTAAATTATTGCCCTGCCCCTAATGTTTACTGAGATATTTATCTATTATTATGACTACTATATATTACTAATTAGTATAAAAGATATAATTATAGATGTCTATATTGTAACATTTGTTATAATATGAAAAGATTTATGGTAAATTATCTTATATTTTATGCCTAAACTAATGGCTTAACCTGGTTTGATAGCAAATTAACTGAATAGTTTATATACCATCAAATTTTTTTAAAATAATGGATTCTTATACATAAATAATAATAAATTAGGACCTTGGAGAATGGCCGGTTGGGCAAGGCCATGTTATGGAGATCTGAGCTTAAGTTCCAAAAATAATATTACTAGCGCTGACAGGGTTATAGTTAATCATTTATGAAAATATAAATTAATCATCTATCAGAAACAGAAGCAATTAAAAGGTCTATATTGGCCAAAGAGAAGAAACTTAAAAACAAAATAATTGAGTTAGAATAAATAGATTATTTTATTTAAATTTTTACATTTTATAGAAGTAGGCTAGAAAGGCATGTGAAAGCGACTTTTTTAGGACAAAGGGATATAAAAGCCTGGTAATAGCTCTAAACACTAGGAAAAATATAGAATAAATATAACTACCGATAATATATATTATGTTAACTTTTAAATATTTTAACTATTTTCCCCATCATTCCAAATACTCTACTTATATCCCCTGTAAATATTGTATTTAAAAGTTTACCAAAAATAATAAAAGCAAATAAAAAGTACAGGGGTATTACAATTACCCCTGTACTTTTTCCAAGGACGATGTACGTGGTATAAAGAATCTTTATTTAAATTTTCTTATACAGTGACCCAAAATTCCTACAGGCCCTGTAGTCAGCCCCCTCCATATCCTTGGTGCCAAAAGCAGCCCAGGCGCTAGGCCTAAACAGCTTGCTATCATCAACATTATGCATGGCCACCGGTATCCTTAGCATAGAAGCCAAGGTTATAAGCAAAGCTCCAATGTGACCATAACTGAATACTGCATGGTTTACTCCCCAGTTGTTCATAAGGGTATAAGTATCGTTAAAGGGAATCTTACCGGTTATTTTAGGAGCAAACCAGGTATTGGGCCAGGTTGGGTCGGTTCTGTCACTTAAAATCTGGCCAACTTTTTCCGGTAAAGAAACGGAATAGCCTTCTGCAATTTGAAGTACAGGGCCCAGTCCCTTGATAAGGTTTATCCTGAACATGGTTACCGGCATATCACCTTTAGTTACAAAGTTAGCAGAAAAGCCGCCGCCCCTGAAGTATTCAACGTTTGCTGGCCTAAACTGGGAATTGGCCAAGGTAGCCTTAACTTCATCTTCAGTGATATCCCAGTATGGCTTCATGGCAGGTTTTCCGTCTATGCTTTGCTGACCTGTTCCGTCTAATGCTGCTGAACCTGAATTTATCAGATGTATAATACCAGTTTTGCCATAGCCCTCTAAATCATACCCGGTTACCCTTTTTACTGCCTCTGGGCTCCAGAAGGTTCTTACATCAGCAAATACCTGTGCGGTATTGGTTAAGAGATGTCCAAAAATCATGGGGACGCCATTTAAGGCATCGTTTTCTGTAGCCACCAGGTAAGGCTGTCTTATGCCGTTCCAGTCAAAGGAAGTGTTTAGCATGGTTTCAGTAAAATCACCATTGGGGAAATGATCAGTCCACTGGCGCTGTCCCTGAAATCCGGATGCTAAAGCATTATGGCCCATAGCTTCTTCCTTAAAATCAATATCGGCCAGTTTTGGATTTCCTACCATAAGATCTCTTACAATTAAAGTCATTTTAACCACAAATTCCCAATCAGCATCTTTTTGTGCCCTGGTTTTCTGAATGGCAGGCGAGTTATTATCTGGTCCTTCTGTAAGGTTTTTCTTTACCCAATCCAGTGCTTTGCTGTATTCCTGGTGGTCATAGATGTTCTCTTCTATTCTCCTGATTATTTCAGTGGAATCAACATATTCACATCTCATTCCCAGATAATCTTCAAAGAAATTGGGATCTACTATGGATCCGGCAATACCCATAGAGGTATTACCTATGGAAAGATAGGATTTACCCCTCATGGCTGCCACGGCTAGGCCGGCCTGGGCAAATTGAAGCAATTTCTGGGCTACATCTGAAGGTATGGAGGTATCATCTGCATCCTGCACGTCTTTACCGTATATGCCAAAAGCAGGAAGGCCTTTTTGGGCATGTGCTGCCAGAACTGCTGCCAGATATACTGCTCCCGGCCTTTCACTGCCGTTAAAACCCCAAACTGCTTTGGGCCTGGTGGGATGCATATCCATGGTTTCAGAGCCATAACACCAGCTGGGAGTAACGGTAATGGTTAGGCCTACCCCTTCCCTGGCAAATTTATCATCGGCCATGGTAGCTTCTGCTACTCCGCCTATAGTGGTGTCCGCAATAACGCACTCCACTTGATCCCCGCAAGGGTGCCTTAAGTTTTCTGAAATTAGTTTAGCGGCAGATTTAGCCATGTTCATGGTCTGGGTTTCCAGAGATTCCCTTACCCCCTTCCTTCTGCCATCGATGGTAGGCCTGATGCCTATTTTGGGCAAGGTACCTATTAACCTGTTTTTGGTTGAATCGCTCATGCTTTGGTGCTCCTTTATGTATTATTGTTTTTAATATTTTCCATACTCATAAGCTGCTTCCAGCATAGCTATAACATTCTGGGGAGGCACATCTGCCAAAATATTATGTATTTGATTAAATACCATACCCCCACCCTCCCCTAAAATTTCAATTCTTTTTTTAACATCCTGCCTGATTTGTTCAGGGGTTCCCTTGGCCAGCACCTCTTGGGTATTACAGCCTCCACCCCAGAAAACCAGGTCATTTTTAAATTCTTTCTTAAGTTTTTCCGGTTCCATATCCCTGGCAGTGGTTTGAACTGGGTTTAATACATCTAAACCTGCATCAATTAATCCTGGTAAAAGCTCATAAATAGAGCCGCAAGAATGTAAAAATACCTTGCAGCTGCTGTTTTCATGTACAAAATCCCACATTTTTTTATGGCGGGGCTTAAACACTTCATCATAGATTTCAGGTGACATGAATGGACCATCCTGTCCTCCCAGGTCATCACCAAACTGCAGCAAGTCAACATACTTCCCTACTCCATCAATAACCTTCTTTAACTTTACCAGATTTCTTTCTACCAGGGTGTCCAGCAGATACATGGTTTTCTTTTTATCGGTATAAACATCCATCATAAAATTTGCCAGTCCCCTTAAAAATGTACCGGTTTCAAACATATTGCAGCCTACTGATAAAACTATGGAATAATCAGTCTCCTCATATAGCTTTTTAATGCCTTCCACAAACCGGTTAAATTGTTTAGGGTCAAATATGTTTAGATGCCAGGGCGGCGAAGGAATTGCCCACATATGCTTATCTAAATCTTCATCATTGAATTCATCAGGGATAGATGGAAGGTTTTGGTAAATCCAAAAACACTGGTCTACGTAAAGGGAGGATGCTGGTTTCTTGCCCAGCCTGGTACCATTTTCATCTGAAACATATACGGTGTTTTTTTCATCAATTTCCACATTTAAAAATTGTGGTATTAAGCATTTAGACCCATCATTTAAGGTCCAGGTCCTCCAATCGTGTTCCGAGAGTAAGAACCCCTGTCCGGCATCAATGGCATCTATGTGGAAGTGTTTCATAATATCGCGTTGTGGAAAAGCAAGCTGCTGTATAAAGTCATACATCTTAGCCTGGCCACTTTCCTTTCCAAGCTCCTTTAACAGCTTATTGTAAGCAATAGTAGAAATACCTGAAGATCTCATGCTGCCCAGGTCAATGGGTATCCTGTCAGCGGTTTTATGTTCTAATATAGCCCTAATTCTTTGTCTGGAATTCATTTGGACTCCCCTGTTAGTATTTGCCAAAATCTTTTAATGTTTGCCACCAGGCCATGATATTTTCTGCAGGTACCGAGCTCTGTATGATGTGGATGGGAGAAAATATAAAGCCTCCTCCCGGAGCCAGGTCATCAATTCTTCTTTTAGTTTCCTCTCTTACCTGTTGAGGAGTGCCAAAAGACATGATATTGTTATCACAGGAACCGCCCCAGAAGGTAAGATCTTGGCCAAATTCTTTTTTAAGGGTTTTGGTATCCATTCCCTTGCAGTTAACCTGTACCGGGTTAAGGATATCCACTCCTGCTTCTAGGAGTAAAGGTATAGCCTCTTTTATGGCTCCATCACAGTGGAAAAATATATAAACTTTGGATTTAGCCTTCTTTTTTATAAATTCAAACAGTTTTTTATGATAAGGCCAGATCAATTCCCGGTAGAGGTCCAGAGATACCAGCAAGCTGTCTTTATTGCCTAAATCATCAGCGGCAGATACCACCAATACATTATCCCCAACTGTTTCTAAAGCCTTCTGCCAATAAGCCATTTTTATCTCCAGAAACTTGTCCATAATGGCCTGTACCATCTTTTTATTACATAGCATATCCATAAAAAATTGTTCATAGCCCCTCATCCACATGGCATTTTCCCACATCCCGGCACTCATTCTTTCTAAAAAATAAGCCCTCTTTTCCTCTTTTACTATCTGATCCGCTTTTTCTTTCAATTCTTCAAACCGGGCTGCATCAATTGGGTCCGGCCAGGGATAATTTTCTATGTCCGTAATAGTTTCGGCCTGCTGCAGGGGGCTTTGATAAATATCATAATAATGGCCTCCCTCTACCGGCATCCTGTATTCTATCCCGAACTCATCTATTAATCCGCAGTAATTATCTTTAATTCCCAAGTTCCGGTATAAACCTGGATTTTTTGGAGGATTAGGAGCTACATTTTTAATATCAATTTCTAATTGTTCTATGATGTCCTGTTCCATTTTACCCAGTTGAGTAATGGTATCCCAGACTTCAGCCCGGCCCTTCAAGCCCAAAAAGTTTCTAAGATTATTTAGGGCCTTTATATTTATGCCCGCCACCAAGGCTCCACCCAGATCAAATGGAACCCTGTCCGGCTCCCTATGCTCAAGTGAAGCAATTACCCTGTCATAGCTTGTATATTTATCCAATTTTTTAACTTTATTTATTTTTAAATTCAGTAAGTTCCAATTCCAGTAACTTGTGATCGGTGGGTTTTCCCCCAGTATCCCACCCTGCCAGTTGATAGTAAAGCTGTTTGGCCTCCATAAACTGTTTTTTATCCAGGTGCATCCCTTGGTTCGGGCCATTTTCAATAGGTTCAAATATCCTGTCTGGCAGAATATCTTCTCCAACCTCTTCCCGCAGGGCAAACAACTTATACATATTTATCCTTTTTTCTCCAATCTTAACCAGCTCAAACAAAGAAGTTTCCCATCCAGTCACCGCATCTATTATATCTACCAGATACTGAAAATTAAAAAATCTAACTGGGGAAAAGGCAAAAATACAGCCGCATAGTGCATCCAGCATAGAAAAAGCCGGCTGCAGTAAAAAAAACATCCTCACTTTGTCTTGATTTAGTGAATCTGCTGGTAACCGGTCATATACGGTAAGTGGCGCCACCTTGTCCATAAACATTTGGTTTGCCTGAAAATCAAAGTCAGTATCATGTTCAACCACAGTATAGTAAGGGCCAATGGGAGAGACAGCGTAGCCTAATCCCAGCATTTGTTTAATTCTGGGTTCATGGAATGGCATTTCCATACCCTTTATATGCATCGCAAATTTTTCTGAACCCTGGATATGGTAGGAGGCCAGCCTTACCCCCTCGGCCAGGGTATCACCAATGGATTTTCTCTCCATAATCATGGTGGCCATCTTTAACATGGCCTGGGAATCACCCCACCTTAAACAGGTCCCCATGGTATCATCAGGGCTGATTAGCCCGTTTTCATAGCATTCCACTGCATAGCCCAATATGTTTCCCAGGGAGGTTCCGTCTACCCCATAGTCGCAAATCATATTCCATAGCTTTAAGGTGGCTTCCATATCATCTACCAATAAATTGTAAGAGGTGGCAGCCAGGCTTTCCAGCTCGATAAGGCCGAACTCAGGATTAAGGTTAATATCCTTTACAGAAGGCAGCCTTTTTTTACACCCTCCCTGGCAGTGGGAACAGTTATGGTTCTCAGGGGCATATTTATCAGCAATAGTGAAGCCATCTATGGATTCCGCCTTATCAAAGTAGGAATAATGAAAATTTTTAGCTGAAAGCATTCCCTGGTCAGATAATAGCTTTAGATACCCTGCATTGCTGGCGGGTCCATGCTGGCTTTCATTTAAGGGGTTGGTTAAAAAATTTTGCTCAAAATATTTGGAAACCTGGCCTAGCTTTTCAGGATTACTGACCTTGATAGGTTTCTGGCCGTATACGCATAATGCTTTTAAATTCTTAGAACCCATTACTGCTCCCACACCACACCTTGAACTTATAAAACAGTTGTCTGTAATTATGGAAGCAAAACGAACCAGTTTTTCCCCTGCTGGCCCAATTAAGGCTATGCTGTGGCGGTTCAAGTCTTCCTGTTGGGTTAGAATGTTATAAGCTTCAGAAGTTTTAAGCCCCCAAATATGATTAGCCTCTAAAAATTTTACTTCACCGTCATTTATCACTATCATGCAGGGCTTTTCAGATTTACCTTTTATAATAATAGCATCAAAACCAGATTTTTTAATCATTTCACCCAGGTAACCGGGAGTAGTAGCTTCCCCTATCAGGTTAGTTAAAGGAGACTTGGTAATTACATTGTGCATGGCAGTTCCCGCACAATCCACTCCTGTAATGGGGGAAGTGGAAAAAATAAGGATATTATCCGGGGATAAGGGATCAGTTTTGGGCTTTAAATTCTTAAGTAAAAAGTAAGCTGCCAAGCAGGCCCCACCAATATATCTGCGGTAAAATTTATCATCTAACTTTATTGATTCTACCTGCTTATCGGTTAAATCTATTTGTAAAACTTTGCCATTGTAACCAAAAGACATAATATTAAATATAATAGCTTCCTATTTCTTTACTAACTATATTGTAGCTATCTGCATCCTTGTTCACGTTTTCAATTTCCCCTACGATTTTTTTGTCCCTGAATATATATATTCTATTAGCCAGCTTAATAATCTCCGGCATATCCGAAGATATTAATATGATAGATTTTCCAGACTTATGGGCCAGGTTATATATAAGTTGGTGGATGTATTCCTTGGCCCCTACATCCACGCCTATGGTAGGTTCATCAAATATAATGATATCGCAGTCCGCTACCAGCCATTTGGCGATACTGACTTTCTGCTGATTTCCACCACTTAGCTTTCCTGCTATTTGGTTGAGCCCGGTAGTACGGATATCTAGGTTATCCACCATATCTTGGGCATGCTTCCTTTCTTTGTTGCCGTCAATAAACCTCAATATTTTGCTGGCTATCCTAGGCCAGATGGTAATACTGATATTGGTTTGCAAGGTACTGCCCAGCAGAAGGCCTTCTTCCTTTCTATTTTCAGTAACATAACCCATCCGGTACCTGTATAGGCTATCAGCTATGGACCGGGGATTGATTTTTTTGCCTTTTAAGAATACTTCCCCAGACTGCCTCCGGTCCTCTCCAATGACAAGCCTGGCTAACTCGGTTCTGCCAGCACCTACCAATCCATAAAAACCTAAAACTTCACCCGGGTAAAGTTTAAAGCTAACATCTTCAGCCTTGTGCTCCTTATAGATATTTTTTGCTTCCAATAAGGCTTTTCCGTTATCCAGGGATTCAAACTTGAATGATTCAATCTTTTCTTCCCTGCCTATCATCATCTTTACCAAATCCTGTTTATCTACTTCGCTGATGGGTCTGGTTCCAATTTTTTTACCATCCCTTAGTACGGTAACCATATCGCATACCATAAACACTTCTTCCAGTTTATGGGTAACAAACAAAATGATTATGCCTTTTTCCCTTAGACCTTTTAGTATTGAAAAAAGCTTTTCTGCCTCGCCTTCAGAAATTGAAGAGGTAGGTTCGTCCAGAAGTAAAATTTTGGATTTGGAAGCCAATGATTTGGCTATCTCCACCATCTGTTTCTGGGCAACACTAAGCTCGCCAATAGGTTTGGTAGGGGGAACTTCTAATCCTACCATATCTAGATATTTCTTAGCAGTTTGATTAATTTTTTTCCAGTTAAGTACACCGGTCTTACCGTAAGTTACCATTTTGTCCAGCATAATATTTTCAGCCACACTATATCTGGGCAAAACCTGTAGCTCCTGGTTAACCACACTGATTTCTTTTTTCAAAGCATCTATGTAGTTTTCCACTACCAGTTCGTTAGAATTAAGATACATCTTACCGCTATCAGGCATGTGCACACCACAAATTACTTTAATTAAAGTGGATTTGCCTGCACCATTCTCCCCTAAAAGAGCATGTATCTGGCCCTGTCCAAATTCAACCGACACATCATCTAACGCCTTTACTCCCGGAAAAGACTTACTTATGTTTTCTAACCTTAACACCTTTTAGTTCCCCCTACCCTTCATATAATTTTATTTAAAATACTCTGTTTTGGCGCTTTCAGCTAAATCAAAAGCAGCCTGCCAAAGCTCATCCATGAAAGTATCAATATTATCCTGGGTAATAACTACACCAAAAGTATCGATAAATGTATGGTCAGCCTTGGGCTCCAATCCATCTATCAGGTATTCCAGCAATAAAGGAGTAACATAACCCTGGCAGTATGGATTCTGGCCAAAGGTACCGGTAATATAACCCTGCTCAACAGCCTTAAGTACAGCAGGATCATCATCAATACCAACAAAGGCTATACTGTCATTTTCCATTTCAGTAAGTATCTGAGCAACAGCTACAGTAGGATTGTATCCGGTGGTAACTATACCATTAATAGAATCTCCGCCAGCAGCTAATGCATTACTTACCTTTTCTATACATTCTTCCAGTTCATTCATGTCACCTATGGTTTGCACTATTTCTACATCTGGATATTTGGCAGCAACTTCCTCCACGCCTTCTTTTCTGAGAATGGTGTTTGGATCGGTTACTACTTCCAGGACATTCAGTATTCCGCCTTTATAATCCATAGCTTCACATACTCTTTCAGCAGCTTCCATGGCAGCAGCCTTAACATCGGTAGCCACGGTAAAAGATGCAGGAGTAGGCTCTTGGGTCTGAGCACCATAATTACATACCGGAACGCCTTGATCTACTACCTCTTGATATAAAGCATTAGCTCCAGCTGCATCCAGCGGGAAAACCATAAGTCCATTATAGCCCTGGGCTATTAATGCTTCTACCTGCTCATTTTCAGTAGGCTGGGTCCAGTCTGTACCTATTTGGGAATAAACTTCTACCCCGAAATCCTCAGCATGTTTAGCCAGGCCCTTTTTTACGGACTCATAGTATGGGTGAACTGCCGGCCAATAAGAACCCAACTTGTATTTGCTGGTATCTACTGCTTCTTCAGCAGCCTCTTCAGCTTCTTCCACTACCGCTTCAGCAGCCTCTTCAGTTTCTTCCACTACCGCTTCAGCAGCCTCTTGAACTTCCTGGGCTGCTTGCTCTACTGTCTCTGCAGCGCCGGCGCAACCGCTAAGCGGAAGAGCCACTGCTAGTGACAATACCAGCAGGACCATTATAATTTTTGATAAATGCCTCTTCATTTACTATCACCTTTCTTTATGGTTTTATTGATAATACAGTTCTAATTTATTGCCACTACATAACCCCTCACCTCCATTTTTTTTATTCTATCAACCTTCTTTGATTGTATATATTTCTAACTCTGTCAATGGCTACTGCCAGCAGAATCAATAGTCCCAGGTATGCCTGTTCCCAATAAACATTGGTCTGCAGTATAATAAGACCGTTTTTAATCATTACCATAATAGCCCCACCTAAAAGAAGCCCGAATGCGGTAATAGAACCACCACTAAGAGCAGTACCTCCCAGAATAGCTACGGCAAAAGATATGATCAACCAGTCTTGTCCGGTAACCGGAGGTGCTGTACCCATTCTGGATATATAAAGTACTGCAGCCAGGGCGGCAACAAAACCCGATAGTATATGGCTGAGTAATTTTATTTTGTCTGTATTTATACCTGAAAACTTGGAAGCTTCCAGGTTTTCTCCTACGGCCAGTATCCTTCTACCTACTAAAGTATATTTAAAAAAGAGAAACATGATTATAAGGGCAAAAAGAGTGAAGATAAAAATATAGGGAATCCCAAACACTTTGCCTTTCCCCAATATGGTAAAAGTTAAGGGGATATTTACAAAAGAAAAACCTTGGGTAAAACCAAAATTTATACCAGTAAAGATAAATGAAGTAGCCAGGGTAACAATGAAAGCGTTTATGCCAAACTTGGCAGTAATAACCCCGTTTATGGCTCCGCAGGCTATACCTACCACTAATGCGGCAATAGTAGCTACTGCTCCATGTATTCCATGGATATCCATCAGGTATCCTGCAGTAATGGTAGCCAGACCGCCTATAGCACCCACTGATAGGTTCATGTCACCCACTACCAAGACCAATCCTTGAGCCAGCCCTATAAATACATATAAAGACAGCGTTCGGCCGGTAGTATACATGTTAAAAGGTGTCAGAAAACTGTCAGAAAAAATTGAAAGTATGGCAAATAATATCATGGTTGCTATAAACAACCCAAAGTTTCCGCTGGTCAATATGTCTCTTATGTAGTTTTTTTTCAATTTCTTACTCCCCTTTGTTTGTTAAAGGATTTATTAAAAACTATATTGTTTTTCAGCTGCTTAATATTTCATCCTGTTTTTGGGAACTTTGTATCTGGCTATAGTTATTTTTTACAAATTCCAGGTGCTCTCTGATACTGGTTACTGCTTCATATTGTTTTTTATTTTTTATATTATTAAAAATAGTTCTGTGATCCTGCAAAGTGTTTTGCATTACCCCTGGTATTTCAGTAGTTTTAATAAGTATTTCAGTCATACAATATTTCAGGAGAGGAAAAATGATATCAAAATATTTTTTAATTACCTGGTTATGGGATGCTTCTGACAGCTTCTGGTGAAATTCATAATCCAGCCTTACGAACTCTTCGCTATTTTGCTTCCTAATATAGAAATCAGTAAGTTCCAGGTTTTCTTCCATTCCCTTTAAATCACTCTCATTAGCGTGGTCAATGGCTGCCTGCACAGCAATTGACTCAAATAATTCCCTGAATTCCAAGAGGTCGGGCACTATCTTTTCATCCGGTTTAAAGGTGATACGGGCCGGGTTAAAAAAAGAATTAATGGAAAAATCCTTGATATATGCCCCTACTCCAGGTTTGATTTCAATTACATCTACCAGCTCCAGTGCCTGAAGGGCTTCCCTTACGCTTCCCCTGCCGGTTTGATAGATGCGGCAGAGCTCATTTTGAGAAGGTAGAAGCTGGCCTGAGTTTAATTTACCTTGCCCAATATCTTCCAAAATCCGGTCAATAATAATTCTAGGAGCTTTCTTTTTTACACTCATCATACCTGTCATACAAGTGTTATTGTTTTTAAATATTAGGCAACATTTAAATAAAAGTCAATATAAAACTGCTAAAAAAAGAAATTAAAACAATTATTATTGTTAACGTTTACATTATTAAAAAACAATTAATTTGTCAAGTTTTTTCGCTAAGAAGTAGAGCTCCTGATTACAAGGTGTGTTCCCAGCCTGATAATTAAAGGCGGCTCATTTCTGTAATTTGATGGTTTGTTAATTTTTTTTATGATAAGCTCGGCTGCAGTATTGCCCATACTGTACACCGGTTGATTTATGGTGGTGATGGGAGGATCGGTTATCTGGGTCCAGTCCGGGTTGTCAAAACTTAATATGCCAATATCCCGGGGAATGTGCAAACCTTTGTTTTTTATGGCCAAAACCGCTCCTAGTGCCATATCCAGGTTAGTAACAAATATAACTTCCGGTCTTGGGTCGGCCTCCACTAGTTCGGTTGCTAAATTTATTCCACTTCTTTTTTTAAAATTACCAGTTTTTATTAAACCAGGGTCAATATTTATGTTTGCCTCAGTCAAAGCCCGCTTATAGCCCTCCAGCCGCTCTGCCCCCGTAGTCCGGTCAGGAAAACCATTAATAATAGCAATTCTTTTATATCCCCTGCTGATAAGGTATTTTATTGCTTCATATGAGCCTTTTTCATTATCTACCAGGACTGCATCATTTTCCAATCCGGGTACTAGTCTGTCTACCAGTACTATCTGCATCCCTGATTTTTTTAAAAAATCAATATAGCTGGCATTCTTTCCGGTAGGAGTCAATATTATGCCGTCAACCCGGTTGGCTTTTAAAATCCTTAAATACTTTAGTTCTTTTTGGGGATTATCATCCCCATTGCATAAAATAAGGCTGTAACCCTCCTCTATGGCCACATCCTCTACTGCTTTAGCTAAAGTTGAATAAAATTGTGACAGCACATTTCCTACAATAATACCCAGGGTATTGGTCTTTTCTCTTCTAAGGCTGCTGGCCACTGCGTTTATTTCATAATTGAATTGGGAGGCCACCTTCAGGACTTTTTTTTTGGTTTCCTCTTTTACTCCAGGATAATTGTGCATTACCCTGGACACCGTAGCGGTGGAAACACCTGCTTTACTGGCTATGGTTTTTATATTAATTTTTTTCATGGCTTTATTTATGTTAACGTTTACATAATAAGCTAAAAAAAACATAAAATCAATAAGCTATGTCGATTTCTTAACTTCAGCCGGATTCCCGAAAGCCAAGCAGTTGGGGGGTATGGATTTTAACACCAGGGAATGGGCCCCAATAGTAGTATTTTCCCCTATTTTTACAGGTCCCAGTGCAGTTACACCGGTATACAGGATAACATTATTTTCAACTACCGGATAACCTGGTTGGCCATGGTGGAACATGGAATGCCCCAAGCCTCCCAGCACCACATTGGAAAAAATACTGACATTGTCTCCCAGCTTTACTCCCCTGCCTATGACCACTCCAGAAGAATGCCATATCCTGCACCCTGAACCAATTTCTGCCCCAGGGTCAATTTCCGCTCCGGTAAACCAGAAATTAATACGGCAGCATATTTCTGCCAACAGAGCCAGCCTTATCTTATAGAGACGGTGGTAAAATCTATAAAAAACTAAAGCTTGAACCCCCGGCTTAACCAGTATGATCCTAACCGCCCCCCAAAAGGAAGGCCTGCCCTTTAAAGTTCCATATTTACTAAAAAGGCGCCTTACATCTCCTACCAGGCTGCCCTGTTTAGTGTTTGCCATATCGATTATTGATTATTTGTTTAGATATTTAAATACCAGACTGTGAAAATCCCGTTTATAGAAAAGTTTTATATTGATATGGGGATAAAGCTCCTTAATTCTTTTAATCTTCCGGTTTTTTTTGGTAACCAGCTTCTGGTTCATGGTAGTAAGCTCTATGAACAAGTCATAATCACTTAAATAGAAATCAGGAGTAAAGCTCTCCAATACATTTCCTTGGCTATCCCAGCTCAGAGGGAAAGTTTTGGGCTCATACTCCCATTTTATTCTGTAATAATCCAATATTTTGGCAAATTCCTTTTCACTTTCATGGGCAAACTTTATTTTTTCAGCATTAATAAAAAGTGAATCGGGTTTATTGGCTTTATTAATATTGTCTATTACTTCTGGTTTATTTCCCTTCATTATTCTTCTTGCTTAAAATCATCAGGAGTTACATGTTCCAAAAAATCTTTAAACTGAGCCACTTCATCTTCAATGGTTTGAATTTCCAGTCCTGCATTTTCAATTACATGATCTGCGGCATAAATATCACATTTGCTTCTAACAGCCAAAGCTATGGCATCCGAAGGCCGGGAATCAATCTTTAGCTGGCCTAGATTTTTAGTTTTCATATCTATAAAGGCATAGAAAGTGTTATCTTTAATATCGAATATTTCAATTTGAGTTATATTACAGTTTAGTTTCTCCAGTATATTGATAACCAGATCATGTGTCATAGGGCGGGGAGTTTTTATATTGGATAACTCCAGGGCAATGGCAGTAGCCTCAAAAGCGCCAATCCAAATAGGCAGATACCGGTTACCGTTTTCCTCTTTTAGCAGGATTATAGGCTTCTGTGAAGGAAGTTCTATTCTAACTCCCTCCAAGGTCATTTTTATCATTTTTTTATTCTTATCCAGCATAAATTAACTATAAATTTTACCTTTAAATATTATAACACCTATAAGGTTATTATCATACCGGGCCGGGTATGATTAAGGCCTGGAGTCGCCATTTAGGGATTGTTCGATATCTTTTTTTACAGTATCAATATTTAATTCATAAATAGAATCAAGGTTCCTAAAATGTTGTTTGTAGTCAAGACCATAGCCTACAATATATTTTTCTCCTATGCTGAAGCCTTTATACTTTATCTCTACATCTACCATTCTTCTAGTATCCCGGTCCAGAAGGGTGCATATCTCTATGCTTTTGGGGTATCTGGATTTTAAGTTTCTTAACAAATAGCTTATGGTCAGGCCGGTGTCAATTATATCTTCGGCAATCAGTACGTCCTTTTCTTCAATGGAGTCTTCCAAATCCTTGGTTATCCTTACTACCCCTCCCCCTGTATCTGATATTCCATAAGTAGATATACCCATAAAGTCAATGCTTAGAGGTAGGTTGATTTGCCTGATAAGGTCGGTTAAGAAAATTACACCACCACGCAGTATACTTATTACCAGCAAGTTCTTCCGGGCATAATCCCTTGTTATCTGCTGGCCCAGCTCAGCTATGCGGTTCTGGATATCTGAACTGGAAAACACTACCTTTCCAATTACGCTTTCTGTTCCGGGTTTAGCTTGTAAGTCCTGTAATTCCAATTTAATTAATAAATCACCCTGTCTATGCTTTCCACCATGGAAATCCAGGTGGTGCCCCTATTAAACAGTATATCGTTTCCTTCGCTGTCTTTAAATTCAAAAGGTTCAGAAATGCTTTGCCTGTCCCAGGTTCCTTCGATTACCTGGCCGTCCATGAAATAAAAAGCCTTTCCGCCATTGGTAGTCCTTACAATCATATGTCCGGCAGCATCACCAGAATTGGCAATATCAGTGATAAGCACCACTATATTATTAGCTATCAGCTGCTCACCTGATTCCCTGTCTATTTGGGGTGAACCTCCTACTGATTTCAAATAAAAATTATTTTCACGCTCATATTGGTAGCCGGCCTTATATTGTTCATAGGAAAAATCTACGGTAACTTGATCAACGCTGCCCTTTTCTGAATCAGAAGCATCCAACTTAAACATAAATGGAGACTGCCCCCCCTCCAGAGCGTAACCCAGCCTCTGAGCATCTTCCTTGAGCTGCAGGGTGGACATGTATCCATTATGGGGTGCAGCCCTGCCTTCATCCCTCCAATGGGAAGCCTGGGCAGTAATAGAACTATTACCACTTTGATCCCCTAAAACGCTTAATACATCCATTCCCATATTTTCAATTATCTTATAGCCTTCAGGATAGGTCCCCCAAAATGCATATATGGGGTCAAAACCGCAAGCAACCTCTCCATAGTACTGCCTGGCACTTCTTACCGGCCCCAGTATTTCAGTATCATAAGAAGAGTAAATAGCCACATACCTGGTAACTCCGCCTTCATCTACAATTTCCACAATTACATCCGCTAAATCCAAACCAGTTTGAGGCCTGGCATCAGGGCTATTCTCTATCATAACAGCAATAGGCCGGCTGTCTTCTACCTGCTCAGAGATCTGCAAGCCGGACAATATATTTATATTGCCGGTTATAATTTTTTGAAGCAATCCTCCACTATTTTCTTCCTGCTGCTGCTCTTCGACGGGTTTTTCAGGCTCTGCCGGCTCATCTGCCGGTTGTTCTTCCTGAGGTGCTTGCTCCACTGCTTCCTGTTTGGAACAGCCATATACACTAAAGGTAAAGATTATGGATATGGTTAAAATAAAAATTAGAAACTTGAAAAAGGCAGATTTGCTTGTTAAATGCAATTTACTTCCCTCCGGATATTTATACATAAAACTTTGTCTTAAAAAATAAATTCTTAACTATTATAAATATAAAAACTAAAAAGTAAAATCCAATAGCAAAAAACATGACCTTTTTATTGGTATCCGGACGGGTGGAAACCAGGTGTTGCTCTATATTGGGTCCCTCTACCGCTTCAGTGCTCACCAGGGGAATTTCTTCCACAAACTGCCCATTTATATACACTTCAAGATTACCCAGGTTTTGGTTTTTGCTAACCGGCAGCACTATATTATGGTTAACTGAATATTTAAAATCTATATCGTCTTCTGAACTGTTTACAAACTGGTAATAGCTCCGGCCGGGATATAGGTCTATTTTGGTTTTGGTTAAACCCCCGGTATCAACTGTATCTACCTTAAGGTTTTGATCTACTACCTGGGCAAAACCGTAATTTCTTTCTACATAATTTATCAGGGTCACGGCATCTTCTTCCCTGCTGTCGCTGGTACTGTTTAGAATAACGGTAATCAGGTCCAGTTTAGCGGAATCAGAATAAGTTACAATACAGTAGCCAGCATTAGCAGTAAATCCTGTTTTTATGCCTTTGATATGGTTCAATTGTAGCAAATGATTGGTATTATTGATCTCCACTTCATTCTCCCCTATGGTAATAATGTCCTCTTCTGTGTTGACAATTTGGGCAAACAAGGGATTATTCAAACAATATTTGGCTATGATAGCCAGGTCTCTGGCAGTAGTCCTGTGGTAAGGATAGTCAGAATCCAGGCCGTTGGTGTTCTGGAAAAAAGTATCATAAGCTCCTATATGCCTGGCTTTAATGTTCATGGTTTCTACAAAATCCTTTTCGCTGCCCGATATATGCTCCGCCAAGGCAATAGTAGCATTGTTGTGGGAACAAATCAGGGAAGCTTTAATCAAATCTAAAACAGAAACCTTATCCCCTTGCTTGAAACTGAATGCAGAATGATTTCTTCCCGCGGCATTTTCAGAAATTTCTGCCAACTGGCTTAAATCAGTTAAGCTTTCTATGGCAATAATAGCGGTGAGCATCTTGGTAGTACTAGCCGGATACATGCTTTGCTGGCTATTTTTTTCCCATAACACAGCACCTGTTTGTTTTTCCATTACCAATGCAGACTCTGCAGCTATTTGGGGATAATCTTCTGCTTCCAACCGGGGTGTAGCATAACCATAATAAAGCACTACCAATATGAAGACAGCCAAACCTATCAGGATTTTTTTAAGCATTACCTTGCAATCAATCATTTATGCTTGTCCAAGAATTCCCTGTTTTTTCTTTTAACCAGCAAATTATATAAATTACTTAGCAGTGAATCCAGCTGGTTTAAAATTTTTTGGCCGTTCCTGTGAGATTCTTTATTGGAAGATAAAAATAAAGGGAGTACTATCTGTTGAATAAAAGATGCATGCCTGGTAGCAAAATTGTCAAACATCTTTAAATGCTTAATATGTATGCCATATTTTTCCAGCTGGGCCGCTATTTTTATTATCTCCAAATCCTCGCTGGCTATAATATCCCTTTCGCCATCTTTTTTGGTTTCAATTATGCTATCTTCCACCAGTTCATTGATGTAGGAAGCGCTAATGCTGTATTTATCTGCAGCTTCTCCCAGAGACAGGGACTTGGGTTCCAATTCTTCAAACTGCTCTCCCAGCTTTAGCTGCATTTCTTTTATGGCCTTGCTCTCATCGGGCTGGGACGAGAAATCAACCGTATCCAGTTTCTCTTTTACTACATCCAACGGCATATAATAGTCTTTTTGCATTTTTAATATAAAGTTAATTTTCTTGATGTCTTGGCTGTCATATACACGGTATTTATTATCTGCCCGGCCAGGGTTTAATAAACCCCGTGATTCCAAGAAACGAAGCTTGCTGGAACTGATATCCGGATACGTTTTTTTTAGGTAATCCACCAGTTCCCCGATAGTAAAATATTTTTTATTGTTATCCATATTAATCATTAAGTAGTAAAATATATAAAAACATATTTGCCTATCTGAACCCTATCCCCGTGGGTAAGCATACACTTCTCTACCCTTTTTCCATTTACATAACTGCCATTTAAACTGCCAGAATCTTCAATAGCAACCCCACCAGGTTCATTTACTATGGCCGCATGTTGCCTGGATACAGTAACATCATCTAAAAATATATCAGATTCAGAGCTTCGGCCTATAGTTATGGATGGTTTGTTTAAAAAAAACTTTTCCCCAATATTGGGTCCTTTTATAACCAAGAAACCATTTTTCCCCTTGGGAACTTGTTTAAGACCGTCAATGATGCTAGTCTTAACTTCATCGGGTAGGTCGAACTGCTGTTCTCTTATGGATTCTGTATTATTAATATCTTGATTCATAGCACTTCTAGGTTATTGTTAATATACATTATATATCATTTTACCCTAAAACTATAATTTATTTTATTAGATTGTTAATGTTTTGTTCAACAAAATTTTTAATTAAATTAAAATTGTGCTGATCCGTGGTTTCAATATAACACCTTATCAACGGCTCTGTGCCGGAAGGTCTTATCAGTAACCAGCTATCATGTTTGTCCATCAGTAGTTTTATACCATCTGCAGAGTTTATCTCAGTTACCGTGCCTTTTCCTATGCTGGTATCCCTTAAGCTCCTAAAAAAATCCATTACTTTTGCCTTTTTATCTTCCGGAATATTTAGATCCAGCCTGGTGTTATAAAAAGTCCCATACCTGGCATAAATTTCACCAAGATAATCAGAAAGATATGGCCCTAATCCTTTTATATTTATATAGGACTGTATCTCTAATAGCAATAGATTAGCCAGCAAGCCGTCTTTTTCTGGAATATGGCCTTTTATGCTAAGGCCGCCGCTTTCCTCTCCCCCTATTAAGACATTGCCCTCTACCATAGCTTGGCCGATATATTTGAATCCAACCGGTGTTTCCTTGACTTCAAGCTGAAAGTCTTTACAAATTTTATCTACAAGGTGGGTAGTAGCTACAGTTCTAACCACCATATCACCATTTTTGAATCTATTTTCCCGGGCCAGGTAATAAAGGATGATGCATATTACATTATTGGGGCTTATGTATTTGCCTTTAGCATCAATTGCCCCAAACCGGTCAGCATCGCCATCCAAAGCAAGTCCCAAGTCCAGGTGTTCTTGTTGGATTATCTGATACAGTTGGCCTAAATTATCCTGGTTGGGATCAGGAAGCTTTCCTCCAAACAAAGGATCCCGCCAGTTGTTGATAACCGGTGCCGCCAAGCCTAACTTTTCATTGATTAGCTGAGGAAAAATCATGCTGCCTGAGCCATACATGGTGTCTATGGCTACCCTGGGTTTAGCTTCAGATATCAAATCAGCATCGATTAGACCCATAATTTGGTCAATATAACTGCTAAAATCGCTGACTTTTTTAATTTCAGCCAAAGGGGGGCGAAGCTGTTCTGGTTCTTGGCGGGATAGAAGGCGGCTTAAATTATCCTCTATGCTTTGGGTTATTTCCTGGTCTGCCGGACCGGCATAATAAGGTATGAACTTAATGCCGTTGTATCTGGGCGGATTATGGCTGGCTGTAAACATCAATGCTCCATCCAGCTGTAAATATTTTACCATAAAAGCAGTTAACGGGGTGGGTACGGAGACAGAGGCCAAAAATACATTAATTCCTTCCCGGGCGATAGTCTCTGCTGCCCTTTGGGCAAAATCTTCTGATAGAAAACGGTTGTCATAACCTATAAAAAGGCCTTTTTTACCCTGGCCGCTGCCAAAAAGATGCCCGCATATAGCTTTGGTTACCAGTTCCACATTATCAAAGGTAAAATCATCGGCAATAATGGACCGCCAGCCGTCTGTTCCGAATTTTATACCCTTAGCCATAAATATTTAAAAATTAAAAAATAAATGGTCGGGACGAGAGGATTTGAACCTCCGACCCCCAGTACCCCATACTGGTGCGCTAGCCAAACTGCGCCACGTCCCGGAATCAATCATTATTGTAAGATATAAAAGTTCAATAGTAAAGTAAAACCAGATTAAAAATGCTCAATTTCAGGTTTAAACTTTCTGTTCATAAGCTTAAATACGCTATCCCTCGGAGGGGAGTTATTATAGAGAATATCATAAGTGCAGAAAGCAATAGGCATCTCCAGGCCTAGCTGTTGGCTCAGGTTGAATACTGCTTTAGTAGTGTTAAAACCTTCGGCTACCATGAACATTTGCTGGTATAAGTTTTGGGGATTGGCACCCTGTGCAATTTCCTGGCCGAATAAACGATTCCTGCTGTGGGGGCTAAAACAAGTAGTGATAAGGTCCCCCATTCCTGAAATTCCCGAGAAAGTCTGGGATCTGGCCCCCATTTTTACTCCCAGCCTGGTAATCTCATACAATCCCCTGGTAACCAGGGAAGCTTTGGTATTGGTACCGAATCCCAAACCGTCGGATATACCGGCAGCTATAGCTATTATATTTTTTACTGCCCCTCCTATCTCCACCCCTACCAGGTCCTTGTTGGTATAAACCCGGAAATAATCAGTGCTAAGCCTGGG
The DNA here is from genome assembly GCA_028698215.1 of Actinomycetota bacterium. Lineage (NCBI taxonomy): Bacteria > Bacillati > Actinomycetota > Actinomycetota bacterium. The sequence continues at coordinate 33,918 of JAQVDY010000005.1, forward strand.
CTGCAGCCATTGCATCACCTTTTGGTTGGATGAAGCTATGGTGGACACGCTGGGCAATTTTTTGGCTATCTCTGAACTAATGTTGGGGCCTGATAATACCGCAATCTTATTCTTTAATGCCAAAGGTAGTGTTTGGGACAGTACTTCAGAAAGCCTTAAATTGGTATCAACCTCCAAACCTTTGGCCGCATTCACTATTGCCTGTAGCATTTTTTGTGTTTTCAACACAGGTAAAAATACCTGGACTGTGCTCCTTAAGGCATGCGAAGGTACGGCAAAAATTACTATCCCCAGGCCGGAAGGCAAATCAGCCAAGGAATGAAAAGCCTGCACGGTGGAAGGCAAAACCAAATCGGCTGTGTATTTTTTATTTTTACCTTCCTTCAATATTGAGTTTAAGGTTTCTATATTTCTGGCCCACAGCCATACATGATGGCCTTTTTGACCCAGAACCGCAGCCAGTGTGGTTCCCCAGCTCCCAGCCCCTATGATTAGAATATTGCTAGCTGCATCTTTCAATTTTTAGTCCTAATTATAATTGGAGTGCCGGTAAATCCGAAATTATCCCTTATATTATTTTCAATATACCTTTTAATATTGGTTTTTTTACCAATATTGATATTGGAAAACACAAAGAACACAGGAGGCGCTTGTTTGGTTTGCCTTATAAACTTGATTTTGAATTTCTTTCCTTTGGAATAAAGCGCACTCTCCGGCTCCAGTTCTTTAAATAATTTCATCAATTTGTTTTCCGGTATTCTTTTTTGCCTTTCTTCCATTAAAAGATCTATAGTACTGATTATCTCTTTAATGCCTTTCTTGTTTAAGGCACTGATTTTTAGAAATGGTATATAGGAAGCAAAATCAAGCTTGTGGTCCAAATCTGTTATAAGCTTTTTTAGGGCCTGGTTATCTACCAGATCAATTTTATTGATTACTACACATATGCTTACCCCTTTTTCGATACAGGATTCAATTATTTTTAAGTCCTGTTTGCTGGCTCCCTGGAGGGCATCTATAAGTACCAGGCTTATATCCGAATAGTCAATCGCCCTTAAACTCCTAAGCTTACTGTAATATTCCAGGTCCTGCTGCTTCTGCTTGTCTCTTTTAATCCCCGCAGTATCGATAAACTTATACTGCTTCTCCTCTATGGCTACAATGCTGTCAATACTGTCCCTGGTAGTCCCCTCTACCTGGTCTACTATAGCCCTTTCCTGGCCCACTATACTGTTAAACAGGGTTGATTTGCCCACATTTGGTTTGCCTAAAATGGATATCCTGGGTATATTATCCTCATTTATTACATCTTGGGGTTCGGGGTGTATTTTGAGGATACTGTTCACAATTTCATCCAGCAGGTCGCCAATTCCTATGCCCTGTATAGCTGATACTTTATAAGGGTAATTAAAGCCGAACTTAAGATAGTCCTCGGTAAAATAGGAGCCATCAGGATTATCCCATTTATTAGCTGCCATTATAACCTCTTTACCGGTTTTTCTAATAATTTGGGCAATCTCCTGGTCCAGGGAAGATACAGGCTGGGTTATATCTACCACAAATAATATTATGCTGGCTTCATTTATGGCCTGCTGGGCCTGCATAAAAATTTGAAGGGCTAGTTTTTGCTTGGAGCCTAAATCTATTCCACCGGTATCCATAACATAGAAACTTATCCCGTTCCAGTCAGTAGAATAATATTTTCTGTCCCTGGTAATCATGGGCTGCGCTGAAATAATAGCATCCCTGGTCTGGCAGATTCGGTTAATTAAGGTGGATTTACCCACATTGGGCTTGCCCACCACAGCTATCCTGGGTATATCTTTATCCATATTCAGTAAAGCTCTCCTATCAGCTCTTTGGCGTTTTCTTTAATTATCCTTAGTTTATCATTAATGCTTAAAATATTCTCTTTTTTATATCCGTCCAGGGTAAGCCCCTGTTCATTGAATATACAGTCAGGCAATATTACCACAGAATAACGGTCAAAGTTAATTTTCTTAAGCTGGTTTATTATATCAGCTCCGCAAAGCAGACCGGTAGCCTTAATGGAAGTGCCCAGAAAATTATTTTTTACTGTCAATAACGGCAGCCTGCCCTTCATTTCTATTTCCTGGTAAAGCTGATTAAAAACATAACTGCCATATTCGGAAGATACTATCAAAGCCCTGGTTTTCAGGCTGGATGGTGCCAACCTTTTAAAGCTTTCCATAAAATCCCTGCTTTTGCCGATGCCATTATTTATCTGAAAAAACTTAGAATAATACTGGTAAGAAGGAAAGCTCTTGCCAGCAATGATATAAAACTCATCGGATAAAAAAACTTTATTTTCCACCTTCTTTAATTTAGTAAACCCGGTTACCGTATCCAGGGTTTCTTGTGCCTGTTTAGCGGTAAAGGGTTTAAGGCTAGTGTGGCGGTTATATTTGGTTAAACCTACCGGCACCAGGCCTATGGATTTTACACTGGGATATGATAAAACCAATTCATCCAGAGTCTCTATCAAGCGGTCCCCATCATTTATATGAGGACAAACGACAATCTGTACATGCATACTGATTTGGTTCTGTGCCAACTCCTTAAAATTTTTCAGCCCCTTTAAATGCCGGCCTGTGCCAAAGATTTGTTTTCTAACCTGCATATCCAGGCTATGAAGTGAAACATATAAAGGTTCCAGCCTGGATTTAATAATTTTTTGTATATGGAGCTCACTCAGATTGGAAAGGGTTATAAAATTTCCATACATAAAAGACATTAAGAAATCATCATCTTTTATATATAAGGATGATCTTAATCCAGAAGGTAGCTGATCCACAAAGCAAAATATACATCTATTATTACAGGTCTTGATGCTGCTCATTTACAGTGCCTCTAAAAAATTTTTAACCTCTAGTATATGGCTGCGGGGAGTGGAAGCACCTCCAGAAAGCCCTACCTTGCCTACCCCTTTTAGCCATTTCTCCTCTATTTCCTTATAGCTTTGAATATGGTAGGTATGGGGATTTACTTCTCTGGCCAGCTGGGCTAAATGTGTTGTATTGGCACTGTTTTTTCCACCTATTACTAACATCAGGTCTACGGTTGAGGCTAGTTTACGGGTTTCATGCTGCCTGCGTTTGGTGGTATTGCAAATAGTGTTAATGATTTTAAGCTCCCTGGCCTTCTCCAATAAAGGGACTACTATAGCTTTAAGGCATTCCAGGGTTTGGGTGGTTTGAACTATTACTCCAATTTTTTTCCGGGATGGAGGCAGATTGGCTAAATCTTCAGGTTTTTCTGCTATTAATACCGACGTTTGGTCTATTTGCTCTGCTATGCCTATGACTTCCGGATGATTGCTGGTACCTACCAAAACCACAAAATAGCCTTCAGACTCAAGTTCCCGTATCTTTTTATGGGCAGTCTTTACAAAGGGACAGGTAGCATCCACAGTAGAAATATTTTTCTTTTCCAGCATATTGGTAGTAGAGGGTGGAAGACCATGGGACCTGATAATCACAATGCTTTTTTCAGGAATATGGTCAGCACTTTCTACAGAATGAATTCCTTGATCGTCCAGCTCTTTTACTACCTGGGGATTATGAATAATTTGCCCCACAGTATAGATGTTTTTACCTTTTTTTTGAACAAGTGTCTCTTCGGCTATGGCCAGGGCCCGTTTTACCCCAAAACAATACCCGGCCAATTCTGCAATTTCAATCTTCATTTAATTCCTTTAATAGGTTTTTAATTGACTCCATAACCTGGTCTACTATAATCTGCATGGCTTTTTTGCGCCCATATTGTTCTTTTATTTTTTTTACATCTATGATTTCACCGGCCATCAAGGATATACGGGGAAAAAACAGCCTTTTATGGGGCTTCTGGATGATTTTATTAGCACCAGTAATAGCAATAGGTATTATGGGAGCATCAGACATTACTGCCAGCAGCCCCACTCCTTTTTTGCCTTCCTTTACAATACCGTCTACCGACCTGGTACCTTCTGGAAACAGGCCAAGAGCCTGTTGGCTTTCCAGTATCCTTAAAGCAGTTCTAATAGCGCTGGTATCTCCATGGTGCCGGTTTATGGGGAAAGCATTAAAGAAAGTTACCAGCCGTGATAAAAAACGGTTGCTGAACAGCTCACGCTTAGCCATAAAATAGACATAGCGCTTAATATAGGATCCTATTACTAACGGGTCAACATAGCTTATATGATTGGAACATATTATTAGCTTTCCCCCCAGGGGTATATTTTCAAAATTATAGGTTTTTACCCTAAACAGAAACCTAAGTAACCAGTTTATGGCCTGTAGTATTATAATGTAAAAAAATTTGTATATCTTTCCATGGTTAGTTTTTAGCATTGATCCTGTCTGTATATATGTCTTTTATTTGGTCCACTACTTCCCTGATAGTCATGCCGGTGGTGTCTATGACGACTCCATCTTCCGGTACTTTAAGCGGGCTGTCTTTACGGGTGCTGTCAATATGGTCCCTGGTTTTAATTTCCTGCTCAATTTGTCCTAAATCCGGGTTTTGATTCTTTTTAGATATCTGCAGTGCCCTTCTTCTAATTCTTTCTTTCAGGCTGGCGGTTAAAAATATTTTTACCAGAGCCTGGGGACAGACCACGCTCCCTATATCCCTGCCTTCCAGTACTGCCGGATCCTGGGAAGCCATTTCCCTTTGCATCTTTACCAGGTGACTTCTTACTGGTGACAGTTTGGATACTATGGATACCGCATTTCCTACTTGGTCGCTTCTTATTGCTTCTGTAACTTCGAAGCCGTCGATGGTTACAGTGGTATATTTATATTCATCAGAGGCCGAGTTATCAAGGTCTATATGGGATTTTTTAAGCAGCTTCACTATGCCGTCTGCATCATTTAAATCTAGTTGATGGTTCAAGGCCAGCAAGGTAGCTGCCCTGTACATAGCCCCTGTATCTATATATTTTAATTTTAGTTCCTTGGCCAAAAGCTTGGCTACCGTACTTTTTCCACTGCCAGCAGGCCCGTCAATAGCTATGATATTATTTCCCATAATTTATTCACCTTGTGTGTTTGTTTAATATTTCAAAAAAATTAGGAAAAGAGGTGCTTACGCAATCAGCATCATTTATGGTTACTGGACCCGAGGCCAAAAGGGCCAGCACGGATTGGGCCATGGCAATGCGATGGTCGCCAAAACTGGAAAGCTGAGCTGATTTCGGCTGTAAACCAGGATTGCCTTCAATAATTAAGCCATCCGGTTGGGGAGCAATATTTATCCCCAGCTTTAAGAATTGGCTGTATAAGGCTGCAATACGGTCACTTTCCTTATGCCTTAACTCCCCTGCCCCTTTTATTATGGTCTTGCCTTCAGCTTTGGCGGCTGCAGCACAGAGAACAGGAATTTCATCAATTATATTGGGTATTTGGCCAGGAGGGATTTCTACTGCTTTAAGGGGGCTGGAAAATACTTCCAGGTCAGCTAAAGGCTCATTGTTGACCATCCTTTTATTTTTAACCCTAATATCTGCACCCATGCTGGATAGTATATTTAAAATATAGCTTCTGGTTTCATTTATGCCTATATTTTTGAGCAGGATATGTGAATCTTTTAATATGAGGCAGGCTACTATGAAGTAAGCCGCCGATGAAATATCTGCAGGTATAAACAAATCCCTGCCCAATATTTTTTTACGGGGATTCAGTTCTGATTGCTGACCGTCATACTGGATATCTGCTCCAAAATATTCCAGCATCCTTTCCGTGTGGTCCCGGGATACTGCCGGCTGGCTTATCCTGGTGTCTCCTTCAGCGCTGAGGGCAGCTAACAGCAAACAGGATTTTACCTGGGCACTAGCTACCGGTATATTAAGGTGCCCTCCGGCCAGCCTGTCTTTTCCCATTATCACCAAAGGGGCAAAATGATTGTCAGCCCTGCCATATATGCAGGTCCCCATTTGCTTAAGGGGTATTATAATCCTGTCCATGGGCCGCCGGTTAATAGAGTGGTCCCCACTTAAAACAGACATGAAAGGGACCCCGGCCAACAAACCGCTAAGAAGTCTTATGGTGGTGCCGGAATTACCCACATACAATATATCATGGGGCTCAGACAAACCCTGCAGGCCTTTACCGTGCACTATAACTGACTGGTTCTCAATATTAATTTTTACCCCCAGTTTTTTTAGAACCTCCAGGGTATGCATGCAGTCCTGGCTGAATAAAAAATTATCAATTCGAACAGTTTGGCTGGTGATGGCTGCCAGGATAGCGCCTCTGTGGGATATAGACTTATCTCCAGGTATATCTATGGTACCTTCAATTTTCTGGGCCCTTTTAATTTCCATAATACTATTCCCCAATTACTTTCTTAACGCTGGCCTGGTAACCTTGACGGGATATAGCATCTTTAACTATATTGCCGGCATCTAAACCTTGTACCAGAACTTTTAGGATACCTCCTCCGGTGTATTCAGTAGAATGAAATATAGAGATATCTTCAATATTGATGCCGCTGGAGCTTATAGCCAGGGTAATATCACTTAAAACCCCAGGAGTATCGGTCATGGCAATTCTTACTTCATAGAGGTTAGATATATCTTTTTCCACATATTTAGGCAGGTTCATTCTGGCTTCTTTAGCTTTCAAGTAATGATCTCGGATATAGTCAGAATCCTTGGCAGCCAGGCTTTGCTTAAAATTTACTAAATATTTTATGTACCCATCTATTACATTAATTATTTCTTCCTTGTTTTCCAAAGTGATATCTACCCACATTTTGGGATTGGAAGCCGCAATCCTGGTCATATCCCTAAAGCCGCCTGCACATAATTTAAACAAGTTCTTTAGCTTTTTTTGCTCATCATCTATAAAATCCACCAGGTTTGCGGAAAGCACATGAGGCATATGGCTGATTAGGGCTACAATCTGGTCATGTTCATGGGGAGAGATAGTTATTACTTTGGAGCCCATACGGGTAAATAGTGAATGCAGGGTCAAAAGAGGCTGGGTAGAAGTTTTATCAGTAGGAGTCAGGACATAGAAAGCGTTTCTAAAAAGTTCCGGTGTGGCACTGAGAACTCCTTCATTTTCCGAACCTGCCATGGGGTGGCCTCCTATAAATACCACCCCTTCCGGCAATATTTTTTCCATTTGTTCCACTATCTTTTTTTTGGCACTGCCTACATCGGTAACTATCGCTCCCGGCTTAAGATGGTCCTTTATCTGGCTGGCCACTTTTGTAATTTTGCTAATAGGCGTAGCAATTATAATCAAATCCGCATCCCCTACTGCATCTTCGATGCGGCTGGATATTTCATCAATGATATTTCTATATTTTGCTATGTTCATGGAATCCAGGCTGGCATCAAAACCCTTTATCTTAAAATCGTTATTTAAATTTTTTAAAGACAAGGCCAGTGATCCACCGATAAGGCCCAGCCCAATTACGCATATATTTTTTATGTCTTTCATGATGTCCTTTTGACTTTTGAATAGTATTTACATAATAGATAGAATATTATACTTTTTAACCTTAAAAAAATAAACACATTACCAAAATATATATTGACAAAGAACATTTATTCTGATAATTTATAATTATTCTTAACGCAGGAGGCAACCTCTAAGAGAAGCTTGTTATTTTGACTGAAAAGAAAAAATACGAGTTAAAATCTTGGAGAGTCCCTAAGAAAAGCTTTAAGAGGGGCCCCGAGGTGTTTAGTAGCCTAAGGCTTTTAGCTAAGGCCAAAGATAACTCGGGGTTTTTATTTGCCCAGAATCTGTGTCATCATTTCATCTACATTTCTAGTGGGAAATTTACAATCAAAATCACTGCACACATAGGCAGTAGCTTGATTTTGAAAACAATTGTAACTCTCGGTAAAACCGGTTAATTTGTCCAATTCAGCATTATCCTGCGAGCAAGGTTTAAATATCAGGTTGACCTCAGGTAAATATTTCCGGTTTAACTGTCCCAGCAGTTCCCTGCTGTCTGGAGCATGATTTTGTCCGCAAATAATCACTTCCCTGGTTTCATAGTGCAGCAGAAAATAAGAATAAAGCATGAAGGTATAATATTGCGGATTTTGTTTTATGCTATATGAAAAAGACTCCAGTATTTTTTCCGCCAGCTGGGTTAATTTAGGATTATTAGTTAACTTAGACAGCCTTACCAGGTTCATCAAGCTAACCGAATTACCAGAAGGCAGCGATACATCGCTGGCCTCTTTTTGCCTATAAATAACTGCCTCAGTATTAGAAGGGGTATAATATAAACCGCCCTGGCCCGAATCCAAAAATAGATTTAAGGTTTTTTGGTTTAATTGAATAGCAGCTTTTAGGTATCTGAGGTTAAAAGTGGCCTGATATAGCTCCAGCAGTCCCCACACTAAATAGGAATAATCATCAATTGTGGATGGAGCAGAAGACAAGCCATCATGCCAGCAGTGGTAAAGACCTTCTTCGGTCAGCATATGGTCCAAAATAAAATCTGCCCCCTTTTTAGCTGCTTCTATATACAGCGGCCTTTCCAGCACCCTGCCCCCCTTGGCCAAGGCAGCCACCATAAGGCCATTCCAGTCAGCCAATATTTTCTGGTCTATGCAGGGATGAGGCCTTTTTTTCCGGGCAGAAAATAGTTTTCTAATAATGTCGGTAATCATATCTTCCAGCTGTTGAGGGTAAACCTTTAGCTTTTCAGCCAATTGACTCTTGCCCTGGCTAATATGAAGTATACCGGGCTCGCCCTTGTCATCCTTACAATCAATATTAAACACTGCTGCAGCTACTGAAGCCAACTCAGCACCCAAAGCCTTCTCCAGCTGTTGATAGCTCCAAAGATAGTAAATACCCTCCTCCCCCTGGCTGTCAGCATCAATTGATGAAAAAAACCCGCCCTTGTCGCTGGTTAAATCACTCAATACGAAACTGAATATATCTTTGGCAGTAAGAGCGTAAGATTGGTTTCCTGTAACTAAAAAAGCGTCCAGATAAACAATGGACAGCAGGGCCTGATCGTATAACATCTTTTCAAAATGGGGCGTTAGCCACTGCTGGTCTGTAGAGTAACGATGAAAGCCATACCCTACATGATCCCATATTCCCCCATTTCTCATATTATCAAGGGTATTAGTAACCATGCCTATGGCAGGCTGGTACTGGTGTTTGGTGCCATACCTTAGCAAAAAAATTAAATTAGAAACCTGGGGGAATTTAGGATGTATGCCAAATCCTCCGTTCTGTTTATCAAACCAGTTTTCAAGCTGTTGTAAGGCATCTTTAAAAATATATTCATCCAGGCTGGCCTTATTCTCATATTTTGAGGCTTTTTGGAGGGCCTGTGTTATCTTGCCCGCCGATTTTTCAATTTCATCCCTTTTGCTTTCCCAAATTTGACTGATTTGGGGCAGTAATTTTAACAGGCCTACCCTTCCGTAACGGTCATGTTTGGGTATATAGGTAGCAGCAAAGAAAGGTTTACCTTCAGGAGTCATTACTACAGTCAGGGGCCAGCCTGAGCTGTCAGAAAGAATCTGGGCCACTGCCATATAGGTTTTGTCTATATCCGGCCTTTCTTCCCGGTCAACCTTTATGCTTATGTAGCTTTCATTTAGCAGCTGGGCTACCTGCTCATCTTCAAAACTTTCTTTTTCCATTACATGGCACCAATGGCAGGCGGAATAGCCAATGGATAAAAAAATGGGCTTATCTTGCTTGCGGGCAGCCTTAAAAGCTTTATCCCCCCAAGGATACCAACGCACGGGATTGGAGGCATGTTGAACCAAATAAGGACTTTTTTCATTTGCTAAAAAATTAGATTTATGTTTAGACATTTTAAACCTGCCTGTTAACCATTATATTTTAATAATCTTGCATTTATAGCTACAATTATGGTACTTAGGGACATAAGTGCTGCCCCTACTGCCGGATTTAACAATATGCCTACGGGATAAAGGATACCGGCAGCCAGCGGAATAGCAAAAATATTGTAACCGGTTGCCCAACCCAAATTTTGCAGCATTTTCCGGTAGGTGGCTTTAGATAGACCGATTAAATCCACAATATCCTGGGGATTACTTCGAACCAGTATTATATCGGCGGTTTCAATAGCTATGTCAGTGCCTGCTCCTATAGCTATGCCTATGTCTGCTTCAGCCAATGCCGGGGCATCATTTACCCCATCACCAGTCATGGCCACGGTAAAGCCCCTTGATTTAACTTCCGCTATTTTATCTGCTTTCTCTTCAGGCAATACTTCTGCAAAAAATTCATCAATACCCAACTGGCCCGCTACCCATTGAGCTACTTTTTTCTGGTCACCGGTAAGCATCATGGATTTGATATTCATTTTTTTTAGCTGCTCTATGGCTGGTTTTGATTCATCCCTGACTATATCGGCTAAAGCTATAGCTCCTGAAAGCTTATCATCAACCAGTACAAATACAATAGTCTTGCCTTCCCCGCTTAACTGGTCCAGCTTTTCATTGTTTACTTTAATATGGTTTTCCCTCAGGTACCCGGAGCTGACGATTTTTACCTGTTTGGACCCAATCTCTGCCTGCACCCCCTTACCGGTTATAGATTTAAAGCTGGTAATTTCTAATTTTTCATCAACAGATTGTGCTATGGCCCGGGCAATGGGATGCTCGGATTCCAATTCCACGGAAGCGGCATACTGTAATATCTGTTTAGCCTCATATTCAGGGTTTAGCGAAATATAATTAGTTACCCCAAATTTGCCTTTGGTAAGGGTTCCAGTTTTATCAAAAATTACAGCATCAATCTTTCTGGCTGCCTCAAAAGCAGTGCGGTCCCTTATAATAAAGCCATGGCGGGCGGAAAGCACGGTAGAAACAGCTACCACCAGAGGAATAGCCAAACCCAGGGCATGAGGGCAGGTTATAACCATAACTGTTACCGACCTTTCCAGGGAAAAAGCAAAATCTCTGCCCATAGCTACCAGCCAAATCAACAAGGTTATGGTTCCAGCAGCAATAGCAGCCAGAGTTAACCATTGTGCAGCCCGGTTAGCCAAATCCTGTGTCCTGGATTTATTTTGCTGTGCCTGCTTTACCCTATCAATAATAAGTGATAAAAATGATTCCTTTCCTGTTTTAGCTATACTTATCTTAAGGGAACCTTCACCGTTTATAGATCCTCCTATAACCTGGTCCTGTTTATCCTTTTTTACCGGATTGGATTCTCCAGTAAGCATGGATTCGTCAACCGTAGATTGGCCATCCAATACAATCCCATCTGCAGGTATCTTCTCCCCTGGCCTAACCAGCAGGATATCACCCTTGCCTATTTGTTCCAGGCTTACCTCCTCTACCTGCCCTTGGGAATTTATGCGATGGGCTTGTGTAGGCATTAACTGGGCCAGCTGTTCCAAAGCCCTGGATGCTCCCATCACCGATTTCATCTCGATCCAGTGACCCAGCAGCATAATATCTATTAGCGTAGCCAACTCCCAAAAAAACATTTTGCCTTCTATGCCCAGTACTACTGCTGCACTGTAAACAAAAGCTACAGTTATAGCCAACCCTATTAAAGTCATCATGCCCGGCTGACGCTGCCGCAATTCTAAGAACAAACCCTTTAGGAAGGGCCACCCTCCATAAAAAAAGATAAAAGTACTCAAAGCCAAGAGAAAATATTGGTCATAGGGAAAACCAATTCTGCCTTCTATTCGGAGTAGCCTCTGGATTATAGGGGATAATAGAAGTATAGGTACCGTAACTATAATCGATACCAAAAACCTTTTTTTAAACTCATGTACCATATGGTTATGATGTGAATGGTTTTCTTTCATGCCATCCCTTTTAAAACCATAATAATTAATATTATAATATATAATTATATTAATTTTGGGGAGGCTGTAAAATTTACCCCTTAAGGCATAGGTCAGTCAAAGAAGCAAACCCTGGTTCCGGCCCGGTAGCCTACTGGATGAGCAGAGACCAGAGGGTGCAGGATAACTGGGCTCTCCTGTTTGCCCAGGAGTTGGCACTTAAGGCAGCAAAACCCCTGATAGTATTTTTTTTCTTGGACTATAGTTTTTTAGAAGCATTGCCAAAACATTATTGTTTTATGCTGGAAGGGCTGAAACAGGTCCAAAAGAACTTAGCGGCAAAAAATATATCTTTTCATATAGTCGAAAATCCACTGCATCAGGTAAAAACTTTTCTTAACCACTATAATATCACAGCCCTGGTAACCGATTTTGATCCTCTCAAACCTAAAAGAAATTGGCTGCAGCAAGTATCTTCAGCGGTTAAGACCCCGGTATTTGAAGTTGATGCCCACAACCTGGTACCCTGCTGGCTGGCTTCAGGCAAGCAAGAGTATGCTGCCTATACTTTAAGGCCAAAACTTAACCGGTTAAAGGACCGGTATCTAAATAAATTTCCACCCTTAAAGAAACAGCCATCCCTATTTCCAGATTCCTACCACGACCCTGGCTGGGATAGTATTTATAAAAAATTAAAAATAACTAAAAACATGCTCGACAAGTTCAGGGTAAGCCCTGGAGAAAGGAAAGCTTTTAAAACCCTGGAATATTTCCTGGAAAACAAATTAGAAGATTACAGCCAAAATAGAAATGATCCCAGCCTTGATGCTACTTCCGATCTCTCCCCTTATCTGCATTTTGGCCAAATATCTGCCCAAAGGATAGTGCAGGAAACATTAAAATTTAAACCGGGCATTTCACGTGATTCATTTTTAGAGGAACTTATAGTACGCAGGGAACTAGCTGATAATTTCTGTTATTACAACCCTAACTATAATAGGTTTAAAGGGTTTCCAAAATGGTCTCAGCAGACCTTGCTGGAACATCAGAAAGACCACCGCAGCTATATTTACAGCCTGAAACAGCTGGAGGAAGCTCAAACCCATGATATTATATGGAATGCAGCTCAGACCGAAATGCTTCTAACCGGACGCATGCATGGCTACCTCAGGATGTACTGGGCTAAACAGATACTGCAGTGGACCCCAGACCCTGCACTAGCTTTGGAATATGCCCTTTACCTAAACAACCATTATATGCTGGATGGCCGCGACCCCAATGGTTATACTGGAGTTGCTTGGAGCATAGGAGGGGTGCATGACCGGGCCTGGAACCAGAGAGAGGTCCTGGGTAAAATAAGGTATATGTCCGCAGGGGGACTAAAAAGAAAATTTGACATTGAAGCATATTTAAAAAAAATCCAAAATTTAACCTAAAGAGTTAACTTAAATATTGGAATATCATATTAACAGGTCTATAATCATAGTTGTAATCATCTAATCTAAGCAATATGAGAAGGCCTTATTCCAGGGATTTAATTAAGTTAAGCAAACTGATTTCCCTCAGAGGCAGAAAAACACTAATTACGGGGGCTGGATCGGGAATCGGAAGGGCTATTGCCAAAAGATTTGCTGAAGCCGGTTCAGACCTGATGCTTTTAGATATTGATCAACCAGGCTTAAGCCAGACCAGGGAAATCTTAAATCATTTTACCTGCCTCAAACACCTTTACACCATAGATTTAACCAGCAAAAAAGATATAGACAGCTACTGGGAAAGCCTGGGCACTGAATTACCGGATATCCTAATAAATAATGTTGGGATCTACCCTTTTAAGGATTTCCTGGAGATGGAGCCGGATTACCTGCAACAGATTATGGATATAAATTTAAACTCTGCCATATGGATGTGCCAGAAATTTATAAAAAGCAGAATGAACAGGGGCGGCATAATTATAAATACCTCATCCATAGAAGCTCTCCTGCCCTTTAAAGAGCATCTGGCCCACTATAGTATAACCAAGCTGGGTATCATAGGCCTAACCAGGTCATTGGCCAGAGACTATGGGAAAATGGGATTCAGGATAAATGTTGTGCTTCCAGGGGCAATAAAAACCAAAGGTACGGATAACCTGGTAAAATATGCTTTAAAAAAATTCAAATGGGGTTGGATTAAGACCGGCTATGATTTTCAATCCAGACTGGCATTAGGCCGCTGGGGCTATCCGGATGAAGTGGCCAAGGTAGTCTTGTTTCTGGCTAGCGATATGGCCAGCTATATACAGGGAGTTATGCTGCCGGTAGATGGAGGTTTTTTATCTTCCTAAATTTGGGTTATAATACCATCTTTTTCAAACAGGCTAATAAAAACTGCAACTATTTCAGGGTCAAATTGGGTGCCGGAACACATCTTTATTTCCTCTAATGCTTCCTTAAAACCTAGGGCTTTGCGGTACGGCCGGTCATTGGTCATAGCATCAAAAGTGTCTACTATAGATATAATACGGGAAAGTAATGGTATTTGTACCCCTTTTAAGCCTCTGGGATACCCGCTTCCATCCCAGTTTTCATGATGGCATAGTATAGCTTCAGCAATAATATTAAGCTCAGGGCTCTGGCTGGCAATGCGGTACCCTATCTCAGGGTGTTTCTTTATAATATCCCACTCTTTAAGGGACAATTTATCCGGTTTTAATATTATATGATCAGCAATAGCTATCTTCCCAATATCATGAAGGGTGGCCAGCAGGCTTAGTTCATCTAAGCTTGAATCAGCCAGTCCCAGGCACCGGCCTGTCTCCCTGGCCAGCCTTTTCATTCTTTGCATATGCTCTTCAGTTTCATAATCCCTCTCTTCCAGGGCTTTTTCCAGGGAAGAAATCATCCTGCTCCGGGCGCTTTTAGTCTCAACTAACTTATGCCTATACATCTGGTCTTCGGCTTCTTTGATGAGAGTTTTTAAATCAGTAGGGGCTAATTGTTTGCAGGCACACCCTAAAGATATGCTTAAGGTAAGTCGTTTTTCGCTTTCCTGGTCGCATCTTTGTTTTATTCTTTCTATTACCTTTTGGGCATCTTCTTTAGAAGTATTTGGCAATATGGCTATAAATTCATCTCCTCCCCAACGAGCTACAATATCTTCTTTTCTAAAGCAATATTTTAGTATTCTGGCAATTTTACACAGCAACCGGTCCCCATGACTGTGCCCAAAAGTATCATTGATAAGCTTAAGGCCATTAACGTCACCAATAATGATGCTTAGGGGGAGCATTCTCCCGGTATCCAGCCTTTTTAATTCTTCTTCAAAAAAGTACCGGTTATAAAGGCCGGTTAAGCTGTCATGGAAGCTTAAGTACTTAATCTTTTTTTCTGCCAGCTTCCTATTATTTATATCTCTTACTATACCCTCAAAATAGGTATGGCCATCCTTACCCTGCACCGACCAGATGCTGGCTTCTACCCATATTGGATTTCCGTCTTTAGTAATAAATTGAAATTCTTGCCTATGGTTATCCAAAGATTCAGATTTTAAATTTTGGCTAATGTTTATCAACGGTAATTCTTGCTTGCTGCTGCAGTTAAAAATATTCAGCATGGACTGGTTTACTTCTATATAATTACCATCCATATCTACCCTGAAAATGCCATCCAGGGAATTTTTAAAAATAGATTTATATCTTTCTTCAGCCAGTCTTTGTTCCGTGACATCATTAAATATTAAGACTTTGCCTACAATATTTTGGTCTATATCCATAAAGGGATTAATGCTCAAGGAAAAAATGCCGGGCGTATTAGGAAGGGCAACACTATCAATAATTTCAAACCCGCTGGATACCCTGGTTCTTATTTCTGTCCACCCAGGCCAGATTTCCGGCAGTGTTTTACCTAAAGGATTACCTGAGTCGAAACCTTTTAAGGCCAGCTGGTTAGCATAGGCAATACGGTCATTTTTATCTATAGTTATTACCATATCCTGGTTATTTTCCAAATCAGGGTCTAGGCTCATAGGTATGAAATTCCCGATTTTTAACCTAACAAAACCATAAAGAAGGACAGCGCTGCCTAAAATTAAGCCCAAAGGAGTAAGTTTTAAGTCAAAACGGTTAAAGAGAGTAAAAATATCCAGCAAGCTAAATAAGGCAGGAAAGGTTAAGGCAGCAATTAAAATTATTGCATTGCCTCGAAATACTTTTTGCTTGGCTGTCAGCAGTTTGGCCAGCATAATTAAACCTGTTAAAGTAAGTAAACCGCAATATGATACCCATACCCAGAACCAAATACCGTAATTGAAGTCAATATAGGTCAGTATTCCAATATGGTTAAAAGAAATACCGGTCCAAACCAAACCATGGTAATGATTGGTAAATACCAATAATAGAGTGGCAGCTGGAACCAAACCTAGCAGCATTATTTTTTTTATATTAAGCCATTGTGAATACCCGGTATAACATAACAGTAATAAAAAAAAGCTTAAAGGCAAAGATGTAATACCCGCATATTTTGTCATATAAAACCATAACTTTATATTCTCTGACAAGGTGAGCAATTCAAAATAATGGCTCAATATCCAAATAAAACTTCCAAGAAAGACAGCTATGCCAAATTTATAGCCGTAAATATTTTTGAACCTGTAAAGAAAAAATATTCCGCCCAATGTAATCATTAATCCAAACATTAAGGCAGAAATATAGGCAGTAATTGCTGGGCTCATTGTTGGAAAATATATATATAATAATTCACAATATAATTATAAATTATTATATAAATAAATCAATAATATTTCTTATATATTATTGATTATAAAATAGTTTATTATTTTAGCTATTATATTTATTTATAAAAAAGATAAAAGTAAAGGCTTAGATTAAAAAACATATAAAGACATTTATACCTAAGTTCAGCCTGCTCTTATACTTACACAGAAGCTATTTATTTTAATATTTGATAAATCAAATAAACTATAATAGCTACCAGTATAAGGCCCAGGATTATTAAGCAGCCAGGGCTTTTAAGCATAGGGCCCCAGGCATCCTGGATATTGGGAGAAGTGCCGGGCACAGTGGCAGCAGGTTTAAAATCCTGATTAAGCTTGTAACCGCAATAAGGGCATAGATTGTAATCATCCTTGATAGGCTCATGGCAGTCAGGGCAGAACTCTTTACCTAATTTTTGGACAAATTCGATAGAAGATTCTATCTCCTTCTGGCCTAAGCTAAAATTATCCCTTAATTTTTTTAATAATTTTTCTTCTTTATCAGTGATCTGCCCTTCTTTCGTAAACTGCAAATAGGTTTTAGCATAGAGTTCCAGGATACTGTCCTTGTCAAATTTTTTCAGTATTTCTATTTCTTCAGGAGTAAGGTCTTTATACACCAATATATCGTCTTCAATTTTATCAAATCTCTTATCCAGCATTTCATCACATTGTTCACAATAAGGCGATTCTGCATTTTCCGGCAGTTCCTGGCCGCATTCTTTACATTTATTAACCACGGTTGCTCTCCTGTCTAATGGTAAAATGTTTTAATCTGGTAAATTTTAAACCAGTATATCAATTACAAAGTTTAAAATAAACTACTAATATGTTCCAGGATGACAACTGCTGCCTGCTTATCTAATGGCTGGTTATCATTTCCGCACTTAGGGGAATAAACGCAAGCTGGGCATCCCTGGCTGCAGCTGCAATCCCTTACCAGTTCATAAGCCATACCAGACCATGAACCAAAAACATAAAAACCTTTTTCCGACAAGCCTATTCCTCCCGGATAAGCGTCATATATAAATATAGCTGGCTGTCTTTCGGGGGGATAATAAGTATAGGAAACCCCGCCTATATCCCAGCGGTCGCACATAACCAGAAGAGGCATTATGGATATCATGCTATGTTCTGTACCATGGATTCCTCCCCCGAAATCTAATCCCATATGGTCTAATTTTTTTCTTAAGTGGTCCGGTAGATTAAACCAAAGCCCTAATGTATCGAATTCCACAGGAGGAAGATTTAGCTTCGGGGTGGCCAATGTTCGATCGTCTTTTATAATTTTATAGGCATGATAAGTCTCTTTAACCGATATCCTGCCATAATTAATTTCAACCAGCCCCAGGTTTTGCTGGCTGATGCTATTTATAATATTTATTTCAGTGGTTTTTAAGGGGCGGGTATAATAATCTACTGGTTGTGACTTTATTTCTATTATAAATTGCTCCATATCAAAATTATTGACTATGTAGGTTTCACCCTGATGCACCATTACTGCCCCTGGATGAGCTTCACCATAGGCCTGGGATAGGCTCATGGTTTCAATTACCTTTCCCTCATTTAGGATATTGAAAGAGGGCTGGCCTAAATTTTGCAGGTCAACTATATGGCTGGGGGGCTTTTTCCCGCTGTATATCCAGCCATGGACAGTATCTTTTAATAAACCGCTATGCCCGTAATCCTGAAGGTATGGTTTAAGTTTAAACCCAAAATGCTGCTCATCTTTATCCTTTAAGGGCAGTTCTGCTGATGCGCAAAGCAGCTGACCGGCATTGATATAGGTATTGGCCAGGTCAATTACAGCATGCTCGGGAGAGCTTTTGAAAATATAGTCAGGATGGCCGGCCAGGTATTGGTCCAGGGGATTATTAAACATAACCATAACTACCAGCGAAGGATCGCTTCTCCTCCCTGCCCTTCCCGCCTGTTGCCAGGTAGAAATAATAGTACCTGGAAAACCTGAAATGATTACCGCATCCAGGTTACCGATGTCTATACCTACCTCCAGGGCATTGGTAGACACCACTCCTAATAGGCTTCCATCCTTAATGGATGATTCAATGTCTCTTCTCTGCTCAGGCATATACCCAGCCTTATAGGATGAAATCCTAAGCCCCAGCTGGCTGCCGCTTTCCTTTAATTTATCCTTGGCCCATTTGGCAATCAATTCTGCCATTTTCCGGGAAGAGGTAAAACATAGTACCTGTAGGCCTTGGCGAACCAAATACATCAAAAGATCTACTGTTTCCTGGTGGGTGGACATAATATCCTGGTAAGCTGTGAATGGATTATAAAGAAAGAAATATTTATCCCCGTGAGGGGAGCCGTCTTCTTCCACCAGCTCAAATTCCCTGCCAGTGAGTTTCGTGCTGAATTCAACCGGATTGGCCAAAGTAGCAGTAGATACAACAAACTGTGGTTTAGCCCCGTAATAATCTAAAATTCGGTTAATCCTTCTGATAAGCAGGGCAATATGGGATCCGAATACACCCCGGTACTGGTGAGCTTCATCTAGTATTATAAAGCTTAAGTTCTTAAAGAACCTTTCCCACTTCCAATGCTGGTTTAAACTATGGTGCATTTGGTAAGGATTACTTAAAATAATCCTGGATCTGGAAAGTATAAGGGATTTTTTGCTCCCGTTGGTATCTCCATCATAAATACTGGCGGACAGGTCTATGCCGGAGTCCTTCTCCAATTCCAAAATTGTCTTTAGCTGGTCATTGGCTAATGCTTTAGTGGGATAAAGGTAGAGTGCTGTGGCCTGAGGATCATTTTTTAATTTTTCTATCACCGGCAAATTGAAAGCCAGGGTTTTTCCGGAAGCAGTAGCAGTGGTAATTAGAAGGTTCCTGCCTTGCTGCAGGATAGTTACCGCCTGGCATTGATGGGTATATAACCTTAAGCCTTTAGCTTTCAGATAATGTTTAATCCAGGAAGATTCAACATTTATATTGCCATATCGGGGAGGCTGGCAGGGCAATATTTTCTGGTATACTATCCTGGAGCCAAAACGACCAGAATTACCTAGCTTTTCTACAATATCTATGAGCTTTTCCATTTTTGTTGCAATAAGGAGAATAATTTACCTAAAGAAAAAATATCCTGCTGGTTATGCCTTATTACTGGAATAAGGGTGCCAATATTGCCGGTTTGGATATAGCGCTGGTAAAACTGAGGGACCATAAATCCCGGTAAATCTTGATCCCTGCCTATACCCAGTATATTTTGCTCCAGTGAGCTTAATCTAAAACTATCTAACTTGTGTTTCCAAAAACCACGGCATAGCGGCAACAGGTCCAAATGAATTCTATCCAGGTCATGGTTCAAGCCATAGTAGCAAAGCCGCTGCCTAATCATTGGTATATCAAACATGCGTCCATTAAAAGTGATAAATGCCGTATGTGAAGATATATGGTGTTTAAGCAGGTACAGTACTGCAGCTTCTTCTTCCAGGCCCCTGGCCAGGTATTGCTTCACGGTAATAGAGCCTTTTTTAATCTTACCTACACCTATTAAAATAATAGGCATGTTATATAAGCCCATAGTTTCTATATCCAATAGCAGAAAATCCTTTAAATCTATAAATGAAGAAAGAAGAAGATGATGGGGGTGGGAACAAGAATACCATCGGGAAATCAGGCTACTAAGCTTTTCTAGTTCTTTTTTTTGCATAGAATCAATGAACTGCCTGGCTTGATGCCCGAACCTGGGATGGGAAGCCAAATCTTCCATGCTCCGGTAACCTTCTTTTTTTAGCTGGGATTCAGTTATAGAACCAATGCCATAGATAAGTTTTAAATCTTTTCCCAGAAAATCTCCTGCCTGACCAGCAGCCAATCTATGTAAATCCATGGATTTAGACTCAGTTACTAAAAAACAGTTTCCTTTGCTAGTTCTAATCTGGTTTCCCTTTAAAACATCACTAATTTGTTGGCCCTGGTGCTTTTGGGTCAGGTATTTAGCCTGCTTTTGCATAAACTCCCATATATCCTGCTGGTTTTGGGCTGCTTTGCTCAGCCGGTCAATATAACGGGTCCTTCCCGATATGAGGGCTCCACAGCTATGACAGTAATTTTGAATAATATCTATTTTAATACCACAACCAGGGCAGTACATTAAATCCTTCCCTAAAAAATAAGGTAAACTTTATTAAAAAACACTTTTTTATCCGATAGTATAAAAAAAGATACTATTATAAATCAATGAACCATGATAGTCCCTTAACTATTCCACAATTTTCTTAACCTGGTCCACTATGGCTTGGCTAGAGATACCTTCAAAATCCATAAGTTGTTCAGGGTTGCCGCTTTTTGGCATTTTTTCTACAGCCATTAGGTAGATGGGGACGTCATGCTGGCTTAAGGCGCTTAGAACAGCCTCTCCCAAGCCACCCTCCCGATAGTGGTCTTCCACTGTAATTATGGCTTTGGTTTCTTGTTGCGCTTTCAGTAAGGCCGGGTAGTCCACTGGCTTTATGCTATAGACATCTACTATTCTTATGGCAATACCCTCTTTTTTTAAACTGTAATAGGCTTTTACAGCTTGATGCAGGGTTATTCCAGCGGCACATACCGTAACCTGGTCCTGGGGGCTGCTTTTAACGGTCTGGCTGCCGCCAATTATAAAATCTGTATCCTGGTCATAAATTATGGGAGTATCCATTCTGGTGGTCCTAATATATACATTACCTTTATGCCTGGCTGCCTGCTCTATTAGTTTTACGGTAGACACGGCATCGCTAGGATAAAGCACCACACCTTCTAGATTAGTCCTAAACATGGCAATATCCTCCAGTCCCATTTGTGAAGGACCGTCTTCCCCGATGGATACCCCAGCATGTGAACCTATAAATTTAATATTGGAATTAGAATACTGGCTCATTCTTATCTGGTCAAAAGCGCGGGTAAGAAAAGCCGCAAAGGATGATACAAATGGAATTTTGCCCCTCAAGCTTAATCCCAAAGCCACCCCTACCATATTTTGTTCCGCAATAAACATTTCAAAATAATGGTTAGGATAATGATTTTTAAAAGTTTCGGAATAAGTAGAGTTGCTCACTTCTCCATCCAGAGCTACTATATGGGGAAACCGGTGAAATATATTAACTAATCCTATGCCATATGCTTTCCTGGTAGCCATTTTATTTTGGTCCAAAGCGATAACAGGCACATTATTTTTGTTGGCTTGATAGGGTTGGAGGTCTTCAGGCTGGTTAAGCTCTGCAGTGATCTTATATTTAATTTCACCCAGCTCCGACAGTGCTTCCCTTAATTGTTTTTCATTTAAGGCCTTGCCGTGCCAACCCAATTTATCGGCCAAAAAACTAATACCCTTACCTTTTGAGGTTTTGGCAATAATCATTACCGGCTTGTCTTTGGCATCTATTGCCGCATTATAGGCGCCTAAAACTTCTTCCAGGTTATGCCCGTTAATTTGTATGGTTTGCCACCCAAACGAAGTTAGCAAATCAGTATAAGCCTGAGTTTGATGGCCATGCATGGTCCATCCGCTTTGGCCCAGCCCGTTAACGTCAATAATACCGACCAAATTATCCAAATGGTAATGGCTGGCCAGCTGAACTGCTTCCCAAATGCTGCCTTCCGCCATTTCACTGTCTCCCAACAACACAAAAGTCTTATAAGGGAGCATATCCAGGTATTTAGCATTTAAAGCCATACCTACCCCTATGCTTAAGCCCTGGCCCAGGGAGCCGGTAGCTGCTTCCCCATATTTAAAGGATTTAGTGGGATGGCCTTCCAGGTTACTTTCAAATTGCCTTAATTGCCACAACTGTTCTTCTTTTATTGCTCCAGCCACCGTCCACAGGGCATAAAGTAAAGGACTGGCATGGCCTTTGGAAAAAATGAGACGGTCATTATTAGCAAAATCAGGATCCTGTACCCTGTATTTGAAAAAACCTCCAAACATTAGGCCGGCAGTAAGCTCAACTGCGGACAAGGAAGAGGTGGGGTGGCCAGAACCAGCTAGGGTGGTTGATTTTAAAATATAATACCTGATTAGTTTACATATCTCCTGTAATTTATCCATATTATTCATTTTTATTCTCCTCCCCGGAGGTGTATTGATGTTCCCCAAACATATATCTTAAGGCAGATAATACCTTTTTATTAATCATAGGGTTGCTGCTGCAATACCATCTTGCCCAAGCCTATAAAACTCAGCTTTTTCATGATTAGTTTTTTAATATATATTGATAAATAGCCTTCCCCACTCCGCCTTCTAGATTGCTCCCTGTAATAATATCTGCAGATTCAGCCAGGTTTTGATGAGCATTGCTAACAGCAATTTTTAAGCCTGCCTGCTCAAACATACTAAGATCGTTAATATTATCTCCAAAAACAGCTACTTCCTGCCGGTTCAACCCTAAACCATCAATAATGCTTTTAAGTGCCCTACCTTTGGAAACTTGTGCTGGTAATATAGTGACAAAGGTTTTCCAAGGTCTGTTAATCTTTACAGGAGCAGCCATAAATTCTTTTTCAATAACAGGCCCAAATTGCTCATCCTGGTATAACAGGCTTATGGATATTGCATGATTTTTAAAATTATCAGTGGTCAGGCTTACAGCCTGGCTTAATTTCTCTCCAGTTTGTTTTATATATTCAACCACCTTGGTGTGGGTATCGTAATACATAATATTATCTTCCAGGGTTACCAAGGGATGGCATCCATTGTTTTTTATAAATTCTATAATCTTTAGGTAGGTTTCTCCCTCCAGGTGGAAAGCCTTATGAACCCTTAGGCTTGAATCTATCAGGGTGGCTCCCTCGGCAGTAATCTGGGGCATAGCCAATTTTAATGGTTTGATTATGGGAAGTAGCGAATAGATTAATTTGCCTGTAGCCAATATAACTTTTATGCCTGCTTTTTTGCATTCATTAAGGGCCTCCATGTTGACCTGGGGAATACTGTATTTATCATCGATTAAGGTTCCATCCACATCAGATACAATTAATTTAATCATGCTTTAGTCCTTTAGCTATTACCATATCAATTAAAATTTATTTTTACCAATAACTACTTTTTATTTTCTAATAATTTGTTACTATTAGAATAATATAAATAGGCAAAAATATATATGAATAAAATTGCCTTAGTAACAGACAGTTCATCAGATATACCACCGCAAATTGCCCGCCAGCTGGGGATAACTATTTTACCCATGTACATCAATGTAGAGGGCCAGGCCTATAAGGAAGGCAAAGAAATAAATAATGACAAGGTATACCAAGCCCTGGAAGACGGCCACATCGTTCGCACCTCCGGCCCTTCTGTGGCTGATTTTTTGGAGGAATATGCCAGGTTGCTGGGCAACCAGGTAGAAAAAATCTATACCATATGCTTAAGCTCAAAACTATCCAGCACCCTTAATTCAGCCCTGGTTGCCAAAAGGAATTTTAAGGATGAGCTAATAGAGGTTATAGATTCTAAGAATACCACTATCAGCATGGGTTTAATAGTTACTGAGATAGCCAGACTAGCCCAGGCAGGGCTGCCTGAGCCTGAGCTGAAGTCAATAATGGCCGGTTTGATTGCTGAAACCAGTTTTTATGCCGCTATTGAGAATTTCAAATATGTGTTTAGAAGCGGCAGGACTCCTTTTTTGGGCCGATTTTTAAGCAAGGCCTTAATTTTTAAGCCAGTGGTTTCTGTAAATTTGGCGGGGAAAATATATTTGAAAAGTTTTTCTAAAAGCAAAACCAAAGCTATTATGCAATTATATAAACAGACCATGGCCAGTATTGATAAAACGAAAAAGTGGCGGATAGGCATATTTTATGGAAACCAGATAGAACCAGCCCTAGAACTGCAGCAAAGGTTTGATCAAATTAAAACTGAAGCTAATATAGAAGAGATAATCCTATCAGAGGTTACAACGGTAATAAGTGCTCACACAGGCCCCGGTATCTGGGGTGTAGCCTATAGTCCTGTTTACTATTAATATTATTTTAAACCATATTTTTAATAAAAAATTATCCCCTTAAAAACCCACTAAAGTTTGGTTACCCTAATTTTTAAAATATTGTTTAACTATTTTAAATATGGTAACATTCCTCTTTAAATAATTTGTTCCACAAAGGAGTTTACATGGATATAGTGGTGTGCATAAAACAGGTTCCAGGGACCTCGAAAGTGAAGATAGATCCCAAAACCGGTGTGCTTATTCGTAGTGGTATTGATACCAAGATGAACCCCTATGATTTATTTGCCCTGGAAACGGCCATAAGGATAAAAGAAGAAAAAGGCGGTACCATAAAAGTCATAAGTATGGGCCCTCCCCAGGCTACGGATGTAATCAAGGAAGCATACATGATGGGAGCCGATGAAGGGATTTTGCTTTCAGATAAAAGTTTTGCCGGGGCAGACGTATTAGCCACTTCCTATACCCTTTCCCAGGGTATAGAGAAACTTAAACCCTACCATTTAATTATTTGCGGTAAGCAAACTACAGATGGTGATACTGCCCAGGTAGGACCGGAAATAGCAGAATTTTTACAGATACCCCATATAGCTAATGTTTTAAATATTTTAGAAATAAGGGATGACAATATGGTAGTAGAAATGGATATGCCTAACACCATAGAAGTGGCCAGGATTAGTTATCCCTGCCTTATAACCGTAGAAAAAGACATATTTGAGCCCCGCCTCCCCTCTTTTAAGAAAAAAGTTTCCACCCGGGATAAAGAGATAAAGATACTGGGCTTAAGAGATTTCAAGGACCAGGATACCGGCAGGTATGGGCTGAATGGCTCCCCTACCCAGGTAGAAAAGGTATTTCCACCTCCAGAAGATAACAGCCAGGAAAAATGGAAAGGAAATCCGGAAGAAACAGCCATAAGGATTGCTGAAAAACTTAAAGAATTAAAGTATATATAAGAGGTGTAGCTGATGGGAAGATTAAAAATAAACCAGGAAAAAGTAAATAAACAAACTGCTGAAAAATTAATAGATATATGCCCCTTTGGCAGCATCAGCCTAAAAAATGGCCAGCTGGAAATAGACTCCGGTTGTAAAATGTGCAAGATTTGCGTTAAAAAAGGTCCTAAGGGAGTCATAGAATTTATTGAAGATAAGAAGCCAACGGTTGATAAAAGCCAATGGAAAGATATAACTGTATATGTTGATCATATTGATGGACAAATACACCCGGTCACCTATGAGCTAATAGGAAAAGCAAAAGAGCTGGCCCAGAAAGTTGGTTATAAGGTGAATTGCCTGTTCATTGGCCACCATATTACGGACCAGGCCAGCCAATTGTTAGAATATGGAGTAAACCAGGTATTTGTATATGACGACCAGCATCTCAAGGATTTCCGCATAGAGCCCTATACATTGGCCTTTGAACACCATATAAAGCAGCAGAGACCTTCTGTGATACTGGTAGGGGCCACCACTATTGGCCGGTCACTGGCTCCCAGGGTTGCGGGTAGGTTCAGGACAGGCCTTACTGCGGATTGCACGGTTCTGGATATTAAGCAAAACACAGACCTGATTCAAATCAGGCCAGCATTCGGGGGCAATATAATGGCTAAGATTGTTACCCCTAATTCCAGGCCTCAATTTGCCACGGTAAGATATAAGGTTATGGATGCTGCACCCAGATGCGGAGACCAGGGAGGAAAAATCACCCATATCGATATTAGCAAACTTAACTTTAAATCCGGGATTGAAGTATTAAACATTACGGAAAAAGAATTGGAAGAAAATATCTCTGATGCAGATACAATTATTGCGGTAGGCAAAGCTGTAAAAGACAATAAACAGATGGACTTAATAAAAGAGCTGGCCCAGTTGTTGGGAGCACAAATCGCAGGAACCAGGCCTCTTATAGAGAGCGGCTTGATAGAGCCACAAAAACAAATTGGATTAAGCGGAAGAACCGTTAAGCCAAAGCTGATTATTACCTTGGGAATATCAGGTGCAGTACAATTTATAGCGGGAATGAGCGGCTCTGAACATATTTTTGCTGTAAACAAAGATCCGCAGGCGCCTATATTCAATGTGGCCAATTACAGCATTGTAGGTGATATTTTCGAGGTAGTCCCCCTGCTGATTGCAGAGATTAAAAAACATAAAGGAACTGATGTCAAAGAGTGTGTTGGAGTAAGATAAGGAGTAATGATATGAAAAAAGTATTAATAGATAATGATTACAAAAAGATTGACCTTAAGGATGTAGACTACCTGGCTGCTGTAGTAGGCAGGGATAATATATATTTGGGTGAAGATATACATGAAGATTTCTGCCACGATGAATTATTCAGCATAAGCCAGATGCCGGAAGTTTTAGTAGAAGTTCACAGTACTGAACAGATTTCAGCAATAATGAAGTATGCCCATGAGCAAAAAATACCGGTAGTAGTCAGGGGTTCAGGAACAGGCCTGGTAGGCGGTGCAGTCCCTATTTTTGGAGGTATACTTATAAATATAACCAAGATGGATAAAATCATAAGCTTGGATGAGGAAAACCTGGCACTTACGGTGGAAGCAGGGGCCCTATTGATGGATATAGCCAAGTATGTAGAAGAAAGAGATCTTTTCTATCCTCCAGATCCTGGTGAAAAATCTGCTACCATCGGAGGCAATATAAGTACTAATGCCGGGGGGATGAGGGCTTTAAAATATGGAGTTACCCGGGATTATGTGCTGGGTCTGGAAGTGGTATTGCCTACAGGAGAGATATTCAACCTGGGAGGCAAGGTAGTTAAAAACTGTTCAGGATACAGCTTAAAGGACCTATTTTGCGGATCTGAAGGCACATTGGGTATAATTACCAAGGCTATTTTGAAATTAATTCCCCTTCCCAAGAAATCTATAAGCCTATTGGTGCCCTTCCCTGATCTAGACAGTGCGATTGCAGCAGTACCCAAAATTTTAAAGCTGAAAATAGTGCCCACAGCTATAGAATTTATGCAGAAAGAGGTATTAAAATCAGCTGAGGAATACCTGGGCAAAAGTATTCCGGACAACACCGGGGCAGCTTCTTACCTTTTGTTCACCTTTGACGGCAACAGCAAGGAAGAAATTGAAAAAGAATATGAAAAAGTAGCTAAAGCCTGCATAGAAAATGGTGCCTTTGATGCCTATATAGTAGATACGGATGAGAGAAAGGAAATGGTTTGGTCGGCTCGAAGCACATTGCTGGAAGCAGTTAAGGCTTCTACTACGGAAATGGATGAATGCGATGTGGTATTACCCCGGACCAAGATAGCTGAATTTGTTGATTACCTGGATCATATAGAAGAAGAAGTAGATATAAGGATCAGAAGTTTCGGACATGCCGGAGACGGCAACCTCCATGTTTACGTATTAAGGGATAATCTTTCAGAAAGCGAATGGCAGGGCAAGCTAGAGGCTGCTTTTAACTTGATGTATAACAAAGCCATTGAACTGAAAGGCTTGGTATCCGGTGAGCATGGAATAGGTTATGCCAAGAAATCTTACCTGGAGAACCAGTACGGCCATCAATATATGGAAATCATGAATAATATAAAGAGAGTATTTGATCCCAACAACATACTTAATCCGGGAAAAGTCTGTCAATAAAATCTAGGGGATTTAGACAGAGGTAAGCTGGTTGATTTGCCGGGTGTTTAGCACCTTATATTTGCCTTCCGGTAAGTCCCCTAAACAAAAGCTACCAATTTTGGTCCTCTGTAAATCCAACAGCTGGTAGCCTAGTTTTTTAAATACCCTTCTTATTATTCTTTTTCTTCCTTCCACCAAAGCGAGCATTAGCTCGGAAGATTGTAAACTGCTTTGGGTTACCCGGGTAGATACTATTGCCACTTCCCTATCTTCTATGCTTATGCCTTTATCTATTTTGTTTAAATCCTTCTTGCTTAAAAGGCCTTTGACCTTAACCTTATAGGTTTTAGGGATATTAAATTTAGGATGGGTAATGCGGTAGGCCAAGTAGCCGTTATTAGTCATTATTAAAAGTCCCCTGGAATTGTAGTCCAGCCTGCCTACGGGATACAACCTTAAATCATTATCCAGTAAATCTGTTACCTTTTTGCGGTTAAAATCATCTTTGACTGTGGAAAGATAACCTGCAGGCTTATTTAAAGCAATCACTATTTTAGGTTCAGGATTTACCGGTTTGCCTTCCAACAGAACCTGGTCTTGGCTGCTGACCTTATAAAAAAGTTCCTTTACCGGGTCGCCATTTACAGTAACTTTTCCTTCCAGCACCAGGTTTTCACATTTTCTTCTGGAGCCTAAACCACAATCTGCCAGGTATTTAGAAATTCTAATCTTGTTCACTTTCAATCTGTTCCAAGGGTGGTAATTGATTTAAATTATCAATACCTAATAATTCCAAAAATTTTTCAGTGGTGTTGTAAATAATAGGGTTTCCAGGCTCTTTTAATCTTCCAGCTTCTTTTAACAGCCCTTTTTCTACCAGGGTTAAAACTACACTATCGGTCCTTACTCCCCTAATCTCAGCAATCTGGGTCCTGGTTACTGGCTGCTTATAAGCGGTAATGGCAAGGGTTTCTAAAGCAGCCTGGGAAAGATGGGACCTGATATTGGATTTTACAAAATCCTTTATATGTTCGCTGATGGCAGGATTGGAGTAGAAGCGAAACCCACCGGCTACTTTCCTAATTATAAAACCGCGGCAGGAATCAACATATTCCTCCTTAAGGTTTTCAATGATCTTTTGCACATCTTTAGGCTCTAATCCTAAAGAATCTGAAATATCTTTTACTTTCACCGGCTGTTCGGAGATAAACAACATGCCTTCAATACAAGCCTTAACTAAAACGCCGTCTGAATCCAGCAAGTTAAATTTTTTATTAATTTTTTGGTTCATTTTTTTTGGTTCTCTTTATAATTATATTGCCAAAATTTTCAAATTGTATAATTTCTATCTGTTCATTCTTGTAAAGCTCAAGTATGGATAAAAAACAAATAATGATATCCAGCACTTCTTTAAAATCTAAGGTCAGCTGCTTAAATGTGACCTCTTCTTTTTGGCTTAAATTAGTTTTAATCCTTTCCATTTCATCATAGATAGACCTTATATTGCGATGATTATAAGCTATATCAAACCCCAGCTGTACCGGTTCACCTTTTAGCATATTTCTAGCTAGCAGGGCTATATCAAATTTATTTATACCCTCCAAAAAATTGGGCATAATATCTAAAAACTGCTTTTCTACAGCTGCTTCCCTTACAAAGAACAATTCCTCTGTTTCCAGAGATTTTTCCAAGTATAAAGCTATTTTTTTAAATATTTTATACTCCTGTTCCCTTAACCTTAAAATCTCCTGGCTGATTTCCTGCTGTTGTTCAACCTGCACATTCTTGGAGGGAAGCAGTGACCTTGATTTAATTTCCAGCAGCACGGAAGCCGTATAAATAAAGCTGGAAATGGTATCAATGGCTACGCTTTCATAACGGTTAATAAAATCCATAAAACCGGCGATAATGTCATTTATGCTTATGTTGTAAATATCAGCTTTCTTGGATTGGACCAATTCAAGCAGGAATTTAATGGGACCTGTCTGGTTTTGATAAGAAACTATGTATTGATGGGGATTATCAGTCAATTCCTATCTTTTCCCTTACCTGTTTTATAGTTAATTTAGAAATTTTTCTGACCTGGTTTTTACCTTCCTCCAGTATCTTGTAGATACTTTGGGGATCTTTTTCCAGTTCTTGCCTCCTGCCTTGAAAATCCTTTAGTGATTCATATATTATATCTGCCAGTTCAGATTTACAGGCAGTGCAGCCAATATCTGCATTCCTGCACCTGTGTTCAATATTTTTTATATCCTGTTTCTTATAAATATTGTAGAAAGTAAAAACATTACAGACTTCAGGATGACCTGGATCCTTTAGCTTTATCCTTTGAGGGTCGGTAATCATCATTTTTACTTTTTTGGTTATGGTTTCATGGTCATCGGTAAGGTAGATAGCGTTACCATAGCTTTTAGACATTTTCCGCCCGTCAGTGCCAGGAACCCTGGTGGATTGTGAAAGCAACTCCTGTGGTTCATTGAAATACTGGCCATAAAGATAATTGAATCTCCGGGCTATTTCTCTGGTAATTTCCAGATGGGGCAGCTGGTCCTCCCCTACGGGGACAATATTGGCATTAACTATTAAAATATCTGCAGCCATAATCACTGGATAAGAAAGAAAGCCCAAGGTAGACAGGTCCTTTGATTTGAGCTGGTTAATCTGTTCTTTATAGGTGGGGCATCTTTCCAGCCAGCTTAAGGGAGTAATCATGGAAAAATAAAGGGTAAGTTCGGTAATTTCAGGTATATCAGATTGACGGTATAGATGAGTTAGCTTTGGATCCACTCCCAGTGCAATCAAATCAATCACACAATCCAATAAATTCTTTTTAATATTAACCGGATTCTGGTACTCAGTAGACAATGCATGCCAATCCACTAAAAAAAAGAAGTTTTCATATTCATGCTGGTGTTTTATCATATTCATGATATTACCATGTAAATGCCCCAGGTGAAGTTTACCTGTTGGCCTGAAACCGGTTAGCATTTTTACTTTTTCCATTTTTAATCCTTTAAAGAACTAGCATTTCTATAATAAATATTGCCACCAAAGGCAGATATTATAAATAAATCTTATTGCTGGAGAAATAATATTCCACAAAAAGGTTCTTCCTAAAAAAAGTATTACAAAGATAAATATAAAACCAAATCTTCCCAAGCTCAAATATTTATACATGGCACTGTCAGGCAAAAAGGAAGCCAGCACCTTGGAGCCATCCAAAGGTGGTATGGGTATGAGGTTAAATATCGCTAAAAATATATTAATATAAATAGTATTCTTAAAAATATCAGCAATAAACATGATAGTATTGGAATAATAATTCCTGGTAAAAAAAACATATAAACCAAAAATAGAGCCCATGATAAAAGCTAATAGCAGGTTGGTTACTATTCCTGCCAGCGAGGTATATCTAATCCCCCTTCTGAAATTTTTAAAATAATAGGTGTTTATGGGGACTGGTTTTGCATAGCCAAATACTATTCCGGAACGGAGCAGTATAAGCAGTATGGGCAGTAAAATAGTTCCAAAAATATCAATATGGGCCAAGGGATTAAGGGTGAGCCTACCCATGTTTTTTGCGGTAGGGTCTCCCTGCCGGTAAGCAATATAGCCATGTGCATATTCATGAAGGGTAACTCCCAAAATAAGGCCGGGAGCCCAAGTTACTATATCTTTTAAAAAATCTATAAAAGTATTAAATAAATTTTCCATAATTTACTGCCGTTTTTTTAAGATAATAATCCTATCTTTTAGATTATGACCTTATACCTTAACAAAATATCGCAAATTTGCAAATATTAAAACCCTATGTAAACCAAACTATTTTTCCCGGGGATGGTACTTGAAATATATTTTTTTTAAATGAGTTTTGGTAACAGTGGTATAAATTTCAGTAGTAGATATGCTGCTGTGTCCCAGCAATTCCTGGACCGTCCTGAGATCAGCGCCCCTTTCCAGCATATGGGTCGCAAAACTATGTCTTAGGATATGGGGATAAAGCTTCTTTTTTATACCAGCCAGCTTTCCATATTTTTTCATAATTTTCCATAAAGATTGCCTGGATATCTGTTTGCCAAATTTATTTAAGAAAACAAATTCCTGCCCATACTGGGCTATTACGCGTCTTTCCTCATTAACATAGGTAATCAGGGAATCGACAGCTTTCTGGCCTATGGGGGTAATTCTTTCCTTATTTCCTTTACCAATAAGCACTAATAAATTTTCTTCAAAATCAATATTTTTTAGCTTCAGGCCCACTAGCTCGCTGGCTCTTAAACCGCAGGAATAAAGCAGTTCAAACATGGCTATGTCTCTTTGTTTTAATTTTTTGGCTACCTGGCTCAAAAATAGGTCCACCTCGGATTCGCTCAGGACATCTACCAGCCTGCGGGGAAGTTTGGGATTACTGGTATCAGCAAAAGGGTTAACATTTATTTTCTGCTCCCTGGCCAAAAACCTATAAAAACCTCTAATAGAAGATAGAATCCGGGATATGGAGTTGGATTCATAATGCAGGCGAAGATATTTTAAAAAATTGATTATATCCTGGTCGTTTAAGTCTAGATGATTTAGTCCTTCCTGATTCAAAAAATCAGAATATCTACGCAGGTCTCTTTGGTAAGAAAGCTGGGTATTAGCACTAAGCATTCTTTCAAATCTTATATAATCTAAAAAATTTTGAATATCCTGCTTAAAATTCTCAGGTTTGATGTTCATTTAGGTAATCCCTGGCCAGCATTAATCCAATAATAGTTTTTGCATCCTGTATTTCGCCTGTTTTAATCATAGAAATAGCATCATCAAGTTTAAATTTTAATATATGAAGAAACTCATCTTCGTCTAAGTTGTTATTTGAAACCTTAAAGCCTGAGGCAAGATACATGTGTAAAAGCTCATCACAGAAGCCGGGGGTGGTATAGAAGGAAGTCAGCTTAACTAATTGACTGTCTTCTGCCCCTACCTCCTCTTTAAGTTCCCTCCTGGCGCAATTTACAGGGTCTTCACCCTTATCCAGTTTACCGGCAGGGATTTCAATTAAAGTTTGATGGGGAGGATACCTGAATTGTTTTACCAGGTATACCTGCCGCAAATTATCAACAGGCACTATTGCCACTGCCCCCGGATGAGTAACCTTTTCCCGGGAAGCTATTTTTTTATTAGGCAACTGGACCTGATCCAAATATAATCCAAGAATTTTACCCTTAAAGATTTTTTTAGAACTAATCTTTTTCTCATACAGCTGTTGATCCATACCATCTCCTAAACATTAATGCTGGTTTTGCAAATTTCTACTACTAATGCCGCCAGAAGTATTAATTGGTCCATTTTTACAAATTCCTGGCAGGTGTGCACTTTTTCCATACCTGCAGAAAGGTTTACTGCTTTTTTACCCCTGGAGTTTATAATATTGACATCACTTCCCCCGCCTGTAGATTTTAAGCGGGGCTTAATGCCTAAATTGCCGATAGCCTGCTTAGCAATCAGCAAAGGAACATCATTATGGGCAATATTGAAACCATCATATTCCCTATCTACTTTTATGTTTACCTTACCTTTATATTTTTTTTCAACGGTTTGGGCATTGGCTAAAAAGGCATCTGTTATCTGGTTGAGCTTTTCCAGGCTGAGGCTCCTGGCTTCCATCTCCATATATACTTTATGAGGCACAATATTTTTAGCAGTCCCTCCCTTAATTATACCGGCATTTGCGGTGCTTTCTTTATCCAGTCTGCCCCAATTGGACATTTGTACAAAATTAGATGACATCTCTATGGCATTTATACCCTTTTCCGGCTCCAATCCTGCATGTGCTGCCTTACCCAGGAAATCAAGATAGAAGGAATTCTGGTAAGGTGCCTGGGTGATAATGGTACCGATATCCCCGTCTGCATCAAAAGTAAACCCGTATTTTGCAGGTACTGCTTCCAAGTCTATATATTTTGAACCAAAAATTCCGCATTCTTCTGATATGGTAAACAAAATATAAATATCCGGAGTAGGAATTTGATTATCCATTATTACCTGCAGTGCTTCCATAACGGCTGCTACAGCAACCTTGTCATCCCCGCCCAGGATACAATCCCTATTTTTATTTTTAATCTTCCCTTCCACCAGCACCGGTTCAACATTTCCGTTAAGCTCGACCGTATCCAGATGGGCATTAAGGAAAATAGGCTGGCCTCCAGAATGGTTGGAGTTGGAAAACAAGGCAGTTATATTACCAGAATTGCTCCCGAAATTTTTGCCGCTGTCGTCTATCTGGACTTTCAAACCCCAATTCTTAAATATTGCAGCTACATAATCTACTATTTCCCTTTCATTTCTAGTTGGGCTTTTTATGGATAATAATTTAAAAAAATTATCCAATAATCTTTTTTTATTTATCAACTCACTGCTTTTTTCTTCCATAATCTTCCTATTCTTTCTGAATTTATTAAAATTATTCCCCCGCCCAGGGCAATCAACCATAAAAATCCACTGGCAGACAGCAATTTAAAAAAGTATTGGTTAAAAAACCCTAAAGGAAAAAGGGTTATAAGTAAAGAATCTTCGGGGAAGATATAGTTGCCCTGGGGGAAAAATACCTGGTGAAAATTCTCAAATAAAACTACAAAGTTTTGGCTGAACAACAATAGCAGAGCCAGCAGTATCAGGATCAGGCAGGCACCTGAGAGGAGTATAATGCCTATTGACCGTGCGAAGATAACCCAGGGTTTATGTAACAATAATATTATAGTAATTATAAAAAGGGCCAAAGACAGGTAAAAAGCAAACAGTAACCAGTTAATCAATATTCTAACATCTTCTAAATGGCTTATTTCGTCCAGGGTAAATGGCCCAGTTTCTCCCTGTGGATCATATACTTCTATCTTTGCCCTATTTTGAAAAAATTCAATAAGGTTTTGTGTAATATATTCCAGATCATTTAAATTTAACCGTGAAGTGACCCCATTTTGACGGTAAAGCTGCATATAATTATTTTCATTATATAGATAAAAGGACAAGGGGGCCAAAAGTATAATAACCACCAGGGTTATGGCGGCCAGGGCCATTAAGGTTTTTTGTACTGCAGGGTTTTTCATTTAATTGATTACTTATTTTTTGCATATTTTAAGGCTGCGCCAATGAAATCCCTGAATAAGGGATGTGGCCGGTCTGGCCTGGATTTAAATTCAGGATGAAATTGGACCGCTACAAACCAGGGATGGTCCCTTAACTCCACTATTTCTACCAGGTCCTGGTCAGGATTTATTCCCGATATAATCATTCCCGCCTCTGCTAAATCATCGCGGTATTGATTATTAAGTTCATATCGATGCCTATGTCTTTCAAATATCAAATCCATTCCATAAGCTTGATAGGCCAAAGAGCCAGGGTGTAAGCGGCAAGGATATTTACCCAACCTCATAGTTCCGCCCTTGGCCGATAACCCTTTTTGGTCAACCATTAAATCAATTACAGGATGAGCAGTACCAGAATCAAACTCTGTACTATTGGCATCAGATAAGCCTAGTTTATTGCGGGCAAATTCAGTAACAGCGCATTGCATTCCCAGGCAAATTCCCAAATACGGTACCTTGTTTTCCCTAGCGAAAGTGATAGCATTAATTTTGCCATCTATGCCCCTTAGCCCGAAGCCTCCCGGTACCAAAATACCATCAACCTGGTTTAGAACTTTGGAGTTAAGCTGTTCTGAATTTATCCAAATTATTTCAACTTTTTTCTTGTAATAATAGCCGCTATGGCTCAAAGCTTCCACGATACTCAAATAAGCATCTTTTAGACTGGTATATTTACCCACCATTCCGATTGTTACCTTACCTTGGAGATGATGAATACGGTTTACCATCTGCTTCCACTGGGAGAGATTGGACCGGCGCTGAGCTAGACCCAGTTTTTCCAATACAATGGTATCCAGTTTTTCTTTTTGCAGCATTAAAGGGACTTCATATATATGCCGGGCGTCTGGAGCATTGATGGTAGCTTCCTTTTCAATATCGCAGAAAAGCCCGATTTTAGCTTTAAGATGGTCATCTAGGGCTATCTCGCTGCGGCATATTATGATATCAGGCTGAATTCCAATGCTTCTAAGTTCTTTAACGCTATGCTGGGTAGGCTTGGTTTTAAGTTCCTCGGTTGTTTTTAGATAAGGTACATAGGTCACGTGAAGATACAGTACATTATTTCGGCCCACATCTTTTTTAATTTGCCTTATAGCTTCCAAAAAAGGAAGGCTTTCAATATCCCCTACTGTTCCCCCTATTTCAGTAATAACTATATCTACTTTACGTTTTTCCAAGGTTTTTTTTATGCTGGCTTTAATCTGGTCAGTTATATGGGGGATTACCTGAACAGTTGAACCTAAATATAACCCCTGCCTTTCATTATCTATTACCGCCTTATAAATTTTACCCGATGTAAAATTATTGTATTTGGATAATTCTTCATCAATAAACCTTTCATAATGGCCCAGATCCAAGTCAGTTTCACCACCGTCTTCGGTAACAAAAACCTCCCCGTGCTGTATGGGGTTCATGGTGCCGGGATCTATGTTTATATAAGGGTCAAATTTTTGAATGGTTACACTATATCCCCTTGATTTGAGTAGTCTACCCAAAGAAGCGGCACAAATACCCTTGCCCAATGAAGAAAGTACACCACCTGTAACGAATATAAATTTAGTATCCAATTTAACCCTTCCCTTATTTCCTTTTTATGGTTTCGGCCGCATTAATTAACTCTTCAGCATGTTTTAATGATATATCGCTATTTTTAATTCCACTTAACATTCTGGCAATTTCTGTTGCTCTTTGCCCTTCATTAAGCTGGTTAATCCTTATTTTTGTTTTCCCTGACTGATTAAATTTTTCAATAGCATAATGATATTGAGCAA
This sequence comes from Actinomycetota bacterium, assembly GCA_028698215.1. Lineage (NCBI taxonomy): Bacteria > Bacillati > Actinomycetota > Actinomycetota bacterium. The sequence continues at coordinate 70,893 of JAQVDY010000005.1, forward strand.
AAGCTGCAATCTGGGCTAGGTGAGTTATACATATTACCTGGCAGCCAGTAGAAATTTTATATAATTTCTGGCCTACGGTCAAAGATACGGCTCCCCCGATACCTGCATCTATTTCGTCAAAAATCATAGTAGAAATTGAATCAATTGAACCAATGATGCTTTTTAAAGCCAGCATTACCCTGGATACTTCTCCCCCGGAAGCAATCTTGGCCAATGGTTTGGCTTGCTGGCCCAGGTTTAAGGAAATTAAGAATTCGATACCATCAATACCTTCAAAGGTTAACCTGACTTTCTGATTATTTAAGCCTATTTGTTCTTCCCCTGGTAAATAGTCCTGCCTGATTTTAAAACAAACATTCTTAAAACTTAAATCCTGCAACTCTGCAGTAATCATTTTTTCCAGCGTCTTTCCTACATCTTTTCTTGATTGGCTAAGCTGCAATGCTTTTTCCAATGCTTCCTTTTGCTTTTTTTGCAGCTCCAATTCCATATCTTCAATCTGCTGATCCAGGCTGTCATAATTTTCTATTTGCTGCTTTAATTTTAATGCATATTGATTAATCTCTTCCAGGCTCATTGAATATTTACCTTTTATTTCTTCCAGTTTAAATAACCGTTCCTGCAGGTTATCCAGCCTTTGGGGGCTGTATTCAAAATCGGAAAGGTAGCTGTTAAGAAAGTGGCTAAGATCATCTAAAACACCATTCATCCCTGATACATCATTTAAAAATGGCATGAAACGTCCATCAATTCCTGACAGTTGGCTGAGATTTTTCTGCAGTATTCCCATATTATCCACCAAGGACTGATTATGGTCATCATCCCCTTTTAGCAGTTGGACAGAATCAGATACATATTGGAAAATTTTCTGGTAGTTTTTTAGAATTTTTAATTCCTGCTCCAGTGCTTCCTGTTCGCCTTCTTTAACGTTTAGGGCTTCAATCTCCCCTACCCTGTATCTCAAGTCGTTTAACTGTTCTTCCTTAACCTTTTCTTTGCTTTTAAGGTGGTTTAACTTATTCTGGACCTGTAAGAATTTATTAAAACAGTTTTGGTATTCCTCCTTTATGTTTTGGATGCTCTTTTTTCCAAATTTATCTATTATTTGCATATGATGTTTGGAATCCAATAGGTATTGGTGATCATGTTGACCGTGTATATCTATAAAAATCGACCCCAGTTCTTTCAAGATGGAGACCTGTACAAAAATACCATTTATAAAAGCCCTATTTTTTTCATTCCTGTTTACTTCCCTGCTGATAATTATTTCATCAAAAGAATCATGCTGGTCTATTAAACCGCTTCCGATTAAAAATTTAATTGCAGTGCTGTTGTGGGAAAAATCAAAAAATCCCTGTACCAGAAGTTTATCTTCTCCATCCCTGATAAGGCTGCTGTCTGCCCGCTCCCCTATAAGCAGATTAATGGCTTCTATAATAAGTGTTTTGCCGGCACCTGTCTCACCGGTGAGTACACATAAGCCCTCACCCAGGTTTAATTCTACATCGTCTATAATGGCAAAATTTTTAACTTGTAGTTTTTTTAACATTCCCTAAATTCAGCTAGCCTCTACCCAATAGCTTTCTCTTAAATATATTGAAGAAAATATTATCATTAAAAGTAATCAATTTTAACTTTAACTTTGATTTGTTTACCAGGAAGGTGTCGCCGTTTATTAAATTAGTAGGGCTTTTTACCCCGTCTATGCTAAGGGTGTTGTTTAAGTTCTTGGTAGTTACCTTGATTACTATCTCACTGTCAGGATTTAAAACCATGGACCGGTTAAAAAGGGTATGGGGGCATATAGGCGTTATAACAAAAAGATCCTGGTTTGGCTGTACCACCGGGCCTCCGGCAGATAAAGAATAGGCAGTGGAGCCGGTAGGGGTAGAAATGATAATTCCGTCAGCACCCAGGTTAAATACGGAAAAACCATTAACTATTACTTCCATCTTTATAATCTTTTCCAGGATAGAGCGGGTCAAGGTAAATTCATTAAGTGCTAAATATGGCATATTGCCATGTCCCACTTCTTGGCCTTTTCTTAAAACCCGGCCCTCAATTAACATCCTTTCTTCCAAAAGGTATTTTCCTGCCAATAGATTATCTAAAGATTTTTGCAGATTGTTGGTCTCAATTTCTGCCAGGAAACCTAGATTGCCGGCATTGATTCCCATAACCGGGGTTTCTTTTTGAAAGGCATATCTGGCTGCCCTTAAGAAAGTGCCGTCACCACCTACTGATATTATGGCTTCAACCTTTTGGCTAAAATCATTCTGGCTGGAAGAATCCAAATTATATTTCTGGGCCAATATATCTTTTTCTAAAAGGTAAACCTGGCAGTTAAGATTAAGTAAATAATCATAAACTTCCTTGGCTATTTTTAAAGCCTTCTGGTTATTATTATTGGAAACCAATCCAATTTTTTTCATGATCTATCCTGTTCTATTAAAATAATTATGAGAGTCATTAACCACATCTGCCACCATTTTATCATAATTTAGATTTATTTCTTTCTCTTTACTGTCTTTTTCCAAATAAATCCAGTATTCAATATTTCCTTTAGCCCCCTTTATATGTGAAAAGGTAACCCCCTTAATATTAAGGTCATGTTTTAAGGCTGAATTTAAAAAATCCTTTATAACTTTTTCATGAAGCATTTTGTCCCTTATAACGCCTCCTGCAGGCACCAATGACTTTTGAATTTCAAATTGGGGCTTTAGCAGCAAGAGCAATTTGCCGCCTGGATTGGCAATACCAATAAGATTTTTAAGAATTGACTGCAAGGAAATGAAAGAAACATCAGCTACCACAATATCTGCCTTAAACGGCAGCTCACCTGGATCCAGATGCCTTATATTGGTTCTTTCCAGCACTGTTACCCTAGGATTTTTTCTTAATTTCCAGGATAACTGCCCGTAGCCTACATCCAAAGCTAAGACCTGGCTTGAGCCTTTTTTTAATAAAAAATCAGTAAATCCCCCGGTGGAAGCCCCAACATCTATTGCTTTTAAATCTTTAATGCTTAGGTTAAAATCAGCAAAAGCGGATTGTATTTTTAATCCCCCCCTGGATACATAATCCAGTTTTTCCTTTATTCTTATCTCTTCCTGGGGGTCTACCAGGGTTCCGGGCTTATCTAATATTTGGTTTGAAGAAAGAACCCGTCCTTCCATAATAAGGGCTTCAGCCAGTTGCCGGGTATCAGCTAGTTTTTTTTGCAATAATAATTCTATTAATTTTATTTTATGTTTGGACAAAGGCTTACTTCCCCAGGTATCATACCTTGTTTTAAAAAGGTTTTGCCAATAATTATTAAAGCAGTTAGGGTTAAATTCAATGGAAAGCCAAAAAATAAATTAATTATTCTTTAAGGTTAAATTGGCCAATATTTTACCCAGTATTCCATTTATAAATTTTGGGGTATCATCTTTTTGCCCCAGTATCTTGGCTATTTCTATAGCCTCATCTACTGAAACTTTCAGGGGTATGTCATCAATATAATACATTTCAAAAATAGCCACCCTTAAAATATTTAAGTCTATAATGGCAATCCTGTCCAAGGTCCAATTTTTTACTACTCCTTCTATAATTGAATCCAGCTCTTCTTTTCTCAAATAAACGCCCAAAGCCAACTTTTGTGCAAAATCATCTACCATTGTCCCCAGAGACTGTTCATTATCCAGGACATCTTTTATGTCTTTTTGCATCAAATCGCTCTGGTACAATAAGGTTATAGCTCTTTTTCTGCTCTTTCTTCTTGATGTCTTTACCATTACCTATTTATTAGCCCTTTCCATATATTGCCCGCTGCGGGTGTCTACCTTAACTATATCACCTTGATTTACAAACAGCGGAACCTGTATTTTTGCCCCTGTTTCTATAGTGGCTTCCTTGGTAGCTGTCCCTACGGTATCACCTTTAATTCCAGGTTGTGTATTTACTATTTTAGCTTCTATAAAAATTGGAAGCTCTACCTCAATGGGCTTGCCTTTGTAAAAAACTACAGAAACTTCCATATTTTCCTTAAGATATTCTTTTTTATCTTCCAGGCTTTCTGGGCTTAAAGGTATTTGTTCAAAAGTTTCTGAATCCATAAATACAAAGTGAACATCCCTGTAAAGATACTGCATCTTTTTAGTCTCTAAAATTGCCTGCTCTATTTTTTCCCCAGCCCTGAAAGTTTTTTCAATGGTAGACCCTGTATTTAAGTTCTTAAGTTTGGTTTTTACAAAAGCTGCACCTTTTCCCGGTTTTACATGCTGGAAAAATAATATTTTAAATAATTGTCCTTCATATTCCACGGTCATACCGTTTTTTAAATCATTAGTAGTAATCATCAAAAATTCCCTTCCTCTAGCCGGTTAAATTTTTATAGGCCTTGCTGCAGTTGGTAAGCAGCCGGCACCCGTTTTTCTCAATTAATACAGTATCCTCTATCCTTACTCCTCCCAGGCCTTCCAGGTAAATGCCAGGTTCTATGGTCAGGACCATACCTTCTTTTAAAATATCATTGCTGTTTCTGCCTACCATGGGCCCTTCATGTATTTCCAAACCTACTCCGTGGCCCAGCCCATGCCCAAAATTAGGACCATAGCCGGCAGAACTAATAAAATCCCTGGCAATCTTATCCAACTGGCTGCCCTTTATACCAGGCCTGCAGTTTTTAATTGCTAAACTTTGAGCCTGTAAAACTATATCATAAATTTTTTTAAATTTATTTTCTTTTTTCATATCCACAAAAAAAGTGCGGGTAATATCTGCATGGTAATGATTATATTCTACTCCATAGTCCAATAAAATTATCCCTGGTTTAATTAATTTGTTTTGGGCATTGTAATGGGGCAATGCTGATGCCTGGTTGTTGGCTACAATAAAATCAAAACTTTTTCTATGCCCCCCATATTCATAGATCCTTTTTTCCATTTCCAGATAAAGAAGGGTTTCAGTTAGATTATAAAAAAAGCCCGGTCGAAGTTCCAAAAGAGAATCATAAACCATATCTGAAAACCGGCAAGCCTGTTCCAGGTTTTCCAGTTCAAACTCATCTTTGATAAGTCTTTGTTTTTCTACCAGGCCTGATTTGATATTTAACCCTATTTCCTTATGGTCCATAACCTCCTTTATCTTTACATAATCCTGGTAGCTTAAACCCGTATCTTCCAAAGCTATATTTTTAACGTCCAGATTTTTTATAATCTTAGAAAAACTTTTAATTCTATCAGTTTGATATTCTATTAATTCAATATCTGGATTATCTATTTCCTGTTTGGCTACCTTATGATAAATAAAATGTACCAATAGGTAGCTTTTATTTTCCCCCAGTATGAGCATACTGGCCCCATCCTCTCCCCAGAAACCAGTTAAATAAAAAATATTTTCTTTTTTCTGGATAATGAAAAGGGAATAATCCTTTTTTAATATCGAGTTTTTGAATTTATTAAACCTTTTTTGAAAAATATCCATTGTAATCCTTCCCTACTGGTTTCTAATCTCTTGCCAGTTCTCAATAATTAAATTGCTATCTAAGCCTATCTGGGATTGGGGTAGATCCTGAGGCAGATAATCTTTTAACATGGGTTCATAGTATATAGTAGAGTTATTATCTATTTCAAGGTGTTTTCCGATTATACTGCCGACTATCTCTGTATTTTCTTCCAACTTTATATTCTGGGTGGATACCGCTACCAGTCTCCCGTCCGGCTTACCAGCTGATTTTCCAAAATCAAGGTTGATATCCGAAGTGGACAAAAGTATTAGTAATGACTGCTGGGGAAAATCATCGGCTGTTATTAGCTGGTGGTAAATAATAATGTCGCCTGTAGAGATTATCTTACCCTTTCCCTTATAATAAACAGTATACGGTGCTTTTATCTTGGATCCAATTGTTACTTTTCCATTCACCACTACATTTCCATCTATATTAAGGATTCCTTGATTATCAAAAAATAAATGGCTATCTACCCCCTGTGCTGTTATCCTGCCTTCATTTATGGTTAAATCGCCATCTATTACCACCTTATTTTCCAGTGACTGCAAATAACTGTCATCAATGGTTAGCATTGGCATTTCTGCTGGTTGATTAAATAACTGGCTAACATAAACTTGTCCCAGACCTCCTGGATTTAAAGGATCAATTGTCTGTCCGTTTATATTTTTCATTGTACCGGAAAGATATAGCTGAATCGGCTCTTCTGCTTGGCCGATGGAAGAATTCCCCCCTAATAAAATGTTCCCATGTACATGAAGCGGCCCTCTTATGAAGGAAACTCCTCCGGTAAGGTTTAGGTCGCCATTGGTAAAAAAAGGTCCGATAATGCTGGTACCAGAAGCAGATAAATCCCCATAATTAATAGATTGTGCGGAATAGATATATTCATATATGTTAATAGGCATAACCGGTTCAATATTTATAAATACCTTAATAGTTCTCTGCCTTTGGCTACTATCAATACCGGTGGAAACAACATCATAACCGGACAAGGTTTCTCCTTCATATACTTGCTCATAATTTAAAGTATAACTGCCTTCAATACTGTCTTCATCAATGACGTTCTGCGAATAACCCAACTCCGGCAATTCTTGTATTCCCTCCAGGTGAAGCTTTAACTGGTACTGAAAATTTGCTATACCTGCTTCTGCTAAATTTAGGGCCCTTAGGTTTTCCTCATCTATTTTAGTAAAATTTATATCCCTGAATACAAAGCTTATCATAGCCATTATTCCTATAACAATTGCTATAGCCATTATTAAAACCAGAATGGTTGCATTTCCTCCTTGTTTTTTCATCTGCAGCTCCTAAAGTCTGTTTCTAAGGCTTACATAAGTGCTTAATTCAGAGTCCCGCGCGGCATCATTACTGCCCCTTATTACTAGATTTATTTTTATTATGCTTATGTTTTCCAGATTATCAGTACTGACAGGATCGTCAATCTGTTCCTGGCTGGAATTGTAATAAGTAAATAAATTTGTATCTATAATATTATCCGCTGTCTTGATTCCAGCCTGGCCTGCCACCTGTTTGTAGAGAGCATAGGTTTCACCCTCAAGTTGAAGGTAATAGTTAACATCCTCTATTTCCTGGTCGCTATTTATGTCGCTAACAAAAGTAATATGGGAATTTTCTGCTTTACTAATATCGGTAGCCTCCCTTAATTCTCTGGCCATACTATACTGGTTTACCCTGGCCGTCCTCTCTGAAATGGAAGACCCGATCACCAATTCCGAAGCTTTAAAAGAAGTAAAATAAGTTAGCGTAATAATGGCTACTACTATCAATAACAGCATCATTACCAGTATTACCTCAACCAGTGAGTACCCGGTATCTGAATTAATAAGTCTAGTTACTTTGCGTTTCACTTGGCCCGCTTTCTTCACCATTTTCATATACTGCAGTTACATAGTAACTGTAAGTTTGGTTGTTTTCCGGATAGTCGGTAAAAATATTATCGGTAGTGCTGGCTAGAAAAATATTATCCCTGTATATTCTATATTCGCTTACGGTTAGACTAATAGCAGGGGCTTCCCATTCCAGGTAAATGATCAGATTAGAGCTCGGGTCTGTATCTGAAACTAGCTGCAGGTTTTCAGGAGGCAAATAGTTAATCGGCTCTGATCCAATTGAAACTTCATTGCTGGGACCGCTTTCTGTATTATCTTCATAGGTGGCAGTAACATAATAAGTGTAGGGAATTTCAGGATCAGGGTTATCTATGTAACTGTTGTTAAGGCTATTTCCCAGGAGACTATAATTGCGGTATATGCTATAACCGGTAATGGTTAAGGTTGTATCCGGTGAATTCCAATTAAGCACTATATTGCTGGTTCCATCAATTGGGCTCAGCATAAGATCTGAAGGGGCAGGATATAAAGTGCTGCTTTGATCTTGAGAAGCTTTAAAGGTTGGGAAAACCATAGTTATTACCTTGACCTCTTCTACCATCGGTTCCTTATATCCGGTTACTGCCACCTTTTTATAATTTTCATCCTGGTCTGCCCATGCTATGCGGTAGTATATCCTGTAACCTTCTTCAGTAGTGATTTGGGATTCTAAAATTCCTTCCGGATCTGATGCTATAATGCCTATATCTTCATAATCCATAGCCCTTATTTTTTCTATCTCTTGATTTACTATGGCCAAAGCTGTGGTCTTGGCCCTATTTATCTTGGAGGTATTGACTGCCATAATACTGCTGTGTATCACCAACCCTGCAACTATAGATAGAATAAAGATAGCTATTATTATTTCTACTAATGTGAAGCCGTCTTGGACCTGGATCTTTTTTAGGGATCTTTTAAATTTAGAGAGTAAAATTAGTTTGATCATGGATTCAAATAGTTAATGGCGGCTATAAGGGCTAATTCATATACATAAGTGCCAAAACCGCATATAACCCCCACAGCAGCTGGAGAAATAACTGATTTGCTCCGCCACTGTTCCCTGCGGTATATATTTGATATATGTACCTCTATGGCAGGCAGTTTACAGGCCAAAATAGCATCATGGAGGCTATAGCTGTAATGGGTTAATGCACCAGGGTTAATAATGACCAGGTCGCAATGGTGGCGGCACTGGTGAAGATGGTCTATGATGGAACCTTCAGAATTAGATTGAAAATAAGAAAGTTCTACCCCTTTATCCTGAGCGTAATTACCCAGCTTACTGTAAATCTTTTCGAAACTTTCTTGCCCGTAAATTTCTTTTTCTCTCTGGCCTAAAAGATTTAAATTAGGTCCATTTATTATTATTATTTTTTTCATGTTTTAACCCATATTGTTTTTAATACTGTTTATAATTATATCTTGTTTTAAGTCACAATAAAAAAAAGGCTGGTTTAAATTTCTTAGCAATACAAACTTATTCTTACCACTTACAAACTTTTTATCATAACCCATGGCTTTAATTATTTTATCCATATCTATGCCTTCAATTTTAGTAGGAAGTCCTATTTTTTTATACAGGCCTAAAATTTGCATTTTAAAATCTGTGCTAAGATAACCCAGCTCAATAGATATATCTAATGCAGCCAGCATACCCAGCCCCACAGCCTGCCCATGAGTGACAGAAGTTAAACCAGAAGCCTTTTCCAGGGCGTGGCCTATAGTATGTCCAAAATTAAGCAGGTTTCTATAGCTAATATCATTTTCATCCCGGGCTACTACCTTGGTTTTTATTAAGGCACATTTATATATGATTTGGTCAAAATACTGGCTTTTTATGGCAGAATTTAGCTGGGATGGACTTTCGATTATCCTGTCTAATAGTTTCAATATGCCTTTGTCAAATAACAGTCCATATTTTACTATTTCTCCTAATCCATTAATGATTTCTTTGGTCTCCAGGGTAGATAATAGATCAAAGTCTGCTATTACCAGGTGAGGCTGATAAAAGGTGCCAATAATATTTTTTATTTGCTTGTAGTTTACCGCTACCTTGCCTCCTATGCTGGAGTCTACCTGGCTTACAATAGTGGTAGGGTATTGCACTAATTTTACTCCACGGTGAAAGGTAGAAGCAGAAAACCCGGCCAAATCACCAATAACTCCGCCCCCAAAAGCTATCATTATATCAGTCCGGTGGAAATTACTGGCTAACATCTGGTCATAGATCTCGCTGCAGACTGTATTATTTTTAAAAGTCTCTCCGTCATGGACTAAAAAGATGCTGAATTTCAGCCCGGTATCGTTTAACATATCCAACAGCCTGGAATGATATATGGAATCAATTTTATGATTAGAGACTAACAGCACTTGCCGGGCATCTTTTAAGCTTTTTAGCAATTTTGGGGCAGATCTGAATAAATTATTACCTAAAAAAATAGGATAATTTCTAGTAGAAGTTTTTGCTATTATTTTTTTCATAATTTTTTAAAACTATTTATAATAATTTTAGCAGCCTGCTCTGGGTTTAACCAATCGGTATCCAGGGCCAAATGTGAACTTTGGGCATATGCTTGCTTCCTTTGTTCTAAAAGCTGTTCAATTTTTTGTTGTTTAGCTTGAACCTGTAATAAAGGCCTTACATTTGAACCATTTATCCGTTCCATAACTTTAGGGGGAGATACTTTTAAGTAAACCACCCAGCTATTATTCCTTATAATCCGTATATTATCTCCCCTTTCCACTACTCCGCCCCCACAGGCAAATACACAATTTTTATTATTATAGATCTTGCCTATAACCTCAGATTCAATTTCCCTGAAAAATATTTCTCCAAAATTATTAAAAATTTCAGCAACGGTCATACCCTGTTTGATTTCAATTATCCTGTCAATGTCTACCAATAGCATTCCCAGTTTTTCTGCCACCAGTTTCCCTACCGTGCTTTTACCAGAAGCCATAAAGCCTATTAGTGATATATTGTTATACTTCATTAATTAGATATTTCTATAGTAATCTTGCCAAAGCTGGTAATTTAACTTAACTTCTTCCATATTATCCCTGCCCCATTTATCCTGTACTGCATTAGCTAATACCATGGCCACCATGGCTTCTGCTATTACAGAGGCGCTGGGAACAGCACATACATCCGATCTTTCCTTAAGGCTAATTTCTGCTTTTTTGGTTTTAATATTAACCGTCTTCAACCCCTTGGAGGTGGTGGGTATAGGTTTCATAACTGCTCCTACTATTATATCTTGGCCGTTACTGATGCCTCCTTCTATACCTCCGCTATGGTTGGTCTTACGGTAAAACCCTTTAGTTTTTGAATAGAATATTTCATCATGGAAAAGGCTTCCAGCCTTATTTTTTGACTGAAAACCGTCTCCAATTTCCACGGCTTTAATAGCGGGTATGCTCATAATGGCTTTAGCGATAATAGCATCCAGCCTAAAATCCCATTGGGTATAACTCCCCAAGCCTACAGGTACACCGGTAGCTATTACTGTAAAGCTGCCTCCCAGGGTATCTCCCTGTTGAGCAGCCTGCCCTATTTTTTGTTTTATCCTATTTTCAATAACCGGATCCGGAAATCTTAACCCTGAACCTTCTATCTGTTTCTTAAGCCCTGATGTCAGTTTTACTGGTTTTTGAATTCCGATACCCCCAATATGGTCGACATAACTAAAGATTTCTATTCCTACTTCTGCCAGCAGCAGTTTTGCCAAAGCTCCGGTGCACACCCTGGCCGCGGTTTCCCTGGCACTGCTTCTTTCAATTGAATCCCTTATGCTGTGCTGATGGTATTTAATAAACCCATTTAAATCGGCGTGACCCGGGCGCGGGTTTAGTAAAGGTTCTTCTTGTTTGTCATTCCAGTTTTTAAAATCTTTATTAGGTATTAAAAAGGAAATAGGATTGCCGGTAGAACTCCCTTGGCTTAAACCAGAGATAAATTCAACCTTATCTTGCTCAATTTTCATCCTGTTTCCCCTACCGTAACCTACCTGTCTTCTGCCTAACTCCCGGTTTACAAAATCTATATCTATGTTTACTCCTGAAGGGTAATCATCAATTATGCCCATTAAATATTTTCCATGTGATTCTCCTGCAGTTAAATACCTCATATTGCCCCTTATCAGTCTAGTATCAATTGATCTAAAAAAATGGTGATAATTTCATCACCTTTTAGCAGTACCACTGAATTTTCATTAATAGCCTGAACCTTGTATATTTCTGCAAATACATCGGTTTCTACCAGCTTGTAACTAAATTCATTAAATTTTATTTCAGCATAATCCACCCCATCCTGGCTATATATTTTCTCCAGTTTTATAGTATTTTCATTTTCCTGGTTTTGCTGTATATAATAGGGTTGGAAAGGATTACGGATATCATGGCTTATATCTACATCCCCCTTTATCTGATAAGTGGTTTCCAGATTATCATCTATTGTTTCTATCATGGCCAGCTGTCTTTGGTCTAAATCTATATCTAAAACAGGGCCGGTATCTATTTCTATTTTTTGTTCAGGAAACAGGAATGGCTTAATCTGGCAGCCAGCTGGAAAGACTGCCGCAATAACCAGTACCAGTATTAAAATAATCTTTCTTTTCATAAAATCAAGGATTTAATTGATAATAGGTTTTCCCGTTTATTAAAGCTATCATTTCCGGATAGCCTTCACCAGCCAGAGACATTTCCGTGCTTTCCAAGGTTATTGTTCTGGGCATAGATTCCAAAGTTTGCGTAAACACCAGCAGGTTATAGTATTCTCCGGTAATGGCAATATTTATATCAATAGCCGGTGTCTGTTCCTGGTCTTTTAAAACCACCTCATTATATCTTATTGATTGAATTTCTACCTCTGCAAACTGGGCAATATTATAAATTTCATTAGTTAAAACCTGAATATCGCTTTTGCTGGGAAGCTCTACTGAATATTTTTGATACTGAGCATAAAGCATAGTGAATTTTTCCTTAATGCCCAGTAACTGATTTATTCTTTCGGTCAAACTGCTATTAGCCTTCTTTTGTTCTTCTATCATAAAGCGGATTTGGCTGTTCTGCCTAAGAACAGGCATAATCAAGGCTAAAAAGATACCCAGCATTATTACTGACATTATCACTATTATAACTACTCTATGTTTATTACTCATCAACTATTCCAATTCTAAAAATTGCTCCTGATCCGCTTCAGAAGATAAATCATTTTCGGTCTGGGCAGTAATTTCCCATTCTTCTACCAGGCGTGGAATATCCCAGAAAGTTTGTACTGTAAAAATTAGTCCATTAACCCCTTCTGTTATCTGAGAATTGCTTATGCCTTCCACCCAAGCATCGCCGATATAGGGTATTTGTTTTAAGCTAATTATCAACCGGGACACATCGGTATAATTCTCGGCATAGCCTTTAACAGTAAAACAGCTAACTTTTTGTTCCATTTTTTCCTCGGAATATCCCTCTAAAAATGAATTTATAGAGTTCATGCTTCCTTCAAAATTGGTAAGACTTATCCTGGGAGGAACTGACTCGCCTAGGCTGTGTATTAACTTAGACCATAATATTTCTTTCTGCTGCAAGGATCCAATTAAATCTTCCTTGGTTTGAACCCTCTGCTGGAATTGTTCGTATGCTTTTAACTGTTCTACATATCCCTGCAGCTCCTTGCCTTTTGCCTGGTATTGAGCTAAATCCTGGTTAAGATTTTGGTTCATATCCTTTAGGATGATTAGCCCAAAAGACATGGCTGCTAATATTATTACGATGAGTATTATGGCTATATTTAATGCCACAGTCCTCTTGTTGAAAATTCTTTCTTGCCTGGGAAGCAGGTCTATGTATTTCATAAACCATACCCCCTTAAGGCCATGCCAATGGCCATAGTCAACTGATTGCCCAATATCTCCAGGCTCTTACCGGTATAACAGGTTTTCTTATTAAGGGCACTAAGGTCATAAAACTGGCTGATTTTGAATTGTTCTACCGGAAACGTGGTTTCTTTTTCTGCAAATCTGTCAAAATTTAAAAAGGTATCCCCGCTAAGAATAATCTTTTCAATATGATAGGCTGCATAACGGTTTAGAAAATAATCTATAGAACGGTTTATTTCATTAATAAACTGGCTGCTGGCTTCCTTGATAGCAACATTTAAAGCAATATCATGATTATTTTTTTTAACCTGGGTACCAGCATTAGGTAGCTCCCCTGATGCAAGCTTTCGGTCAAACTGGATATCTAATGATAAATCAAAATCAAAGGTATCCAGTATTTTTTCTGCTTCGCTATAACCAAGATTAAGTTTTTTAACAATATAATCTATAAATTTTTCTATGCCTATATTACTGAACCGGGGAAACTTTAACTGGCCTTCTGTTACCATATTTATGATAGAGATATTTTTCCCTATACTTACCAAGCAATAAGCACCTTTTTTTGTTTTAGCTTGTTGAAAATCGTAAGCAGCATCCATGGTCCTATAAAGTGAAAAACAGTTTAAATCAATGGCCGCCGGATTTATTTTTATAGCTCTTAAGCTTTCTACAATGCTGTCAATAATATTTTTTGCTGCTCCAGCAATCATTACATCAGAGGAACCATTATGCTTGTCTACTATAAAATAATCATAAGTAATATTGTCTTTGGCAATAGGTACCAGATCATTGATCTGGTACCTAATAGCCGAATCAATTTCTTTATCATCAGTTAAAGGAAGTTTAATTTCCTTAATTATTACTTTGGGATTGGATAATCCCACCAATACCTTATTAGATCTGAAACGGTAATAATTCCAGATTTCCTTTATGGCATTAGACACTACTTTGGTATCCTTGATTTCACCCTTTTCAATAACTTGCTGTGGTACCTCAAACACGGCAGCATTGGTGACCAAAAACTTATTTCTGTTTTTAGCCACTTCAGCTACTGCAATGCGGTTAGAACTAATATCCATGCCAATGTAAGACATTCTATCCCCTTAAAAATATCCCAGGTACCAATTAATTATAATATTTCCTGCATACAGCGCAATAAGGCTGCCTAAAGAAATGAAAGGTCCAAAAGGTATTGCCTGTTTAAGATTTTTTTTCCGGGCAGCAATTAGAACCACTCCATAGATAGACCCTACCAGAAAGCCCCCAAATAAAGCTACAATAACTGCTTTTACCAAAAATGCCCCAACCATTAAAGCTAGTTTTACATCCCCCATTCCCATACCCTTGGGATAAAGCAAGTGTATTATAAGCATAAATACAAATGCCCCTGCGCTGAAAGCCAAAGGCATCCACCATTGCCCGGGCTTATCAACGATATTTAACGCCAGGCCCACAATGGTCAAAGGCCAGGTAATTATATTGGGGATTATCCTAAACTGGATATCGATGACGGATATAGCTATAAGGGCGCTAACAAAAATAATGCTTATTAGAAGTTTCAGGCTCAATCCGAAAAAATAGAAATTTAAAACAAAAAGTAAAGCAGTCAGTAACTCTACTGATGGATAAGTGGCCGAAATACGACTCTTACAATGCCTGCATTTGCCCTTAAGTATAATATAGGATAAAACAGGTATATTGTCATAGAAAGCTATCCTTGCCTTACATTGAGGACAAAAAGAAAAAACCGGTTTATATAGGGACAAGCCCCTGGGGACGCGGTATATTACTACGTTTAAAAAACTTCCTACTATAAGGCCGACTATAAATAGTATTATATATATGGGTATATTTGCCATGCTGGGCGCCTTATTTATTGCTGTTTAGTGTAATTGCTACTATTTCTACCACTTAAATTTCTATAAAATTAAATATGGAAATAGCTATTTGTTCTTTTGAATATTAACACAGCTAAGGTCAATAGTCAAAAAAGAGGGCTTATATTAAATAAGCCCTCTTTGAAGTATTAAAATACCTTTTAATTAACCCTCTTCCCCAGTAGTTGTTTCGGTAACAAAAGCACCATTTGACAGTTGGATGTCATCATCATTTCCGCTAGTGCCATCTGCACCATTGCTGGTTAAAGTGTAACCCGTATCAGTAGCACTGTAGCTATAAGCATTATCCCAAGCATCAGTGGTGGGCATGTTAGCCATATAGTC